>SXOY01000079.1 GCA_005776545.1 Planctomycetia bacterium
CGCGATGGAATATGTGCCGGGAGCACTCTTGCCCGTTATGCAATTGGTAGATGCGGGGACCATCGAATTGGTCCGCTCATTTGGATTAGAAGTGGTTTCAAGTGCTGATCTGGTGCAAATGTGTATCGCGCGCTGGAGTCCCGAAGCAAGATCCGTGCATGCGCAATCGGCGAAGCTGGTTCATCAAGCCAAAGACGATGCGTTTGATCTGATCCGGACTGCCCATCGAAATGGCAAAGAAATCAACGAATACCAGGTGCAGCAATTCATCGTCGACCGCTTCAATCAGCATGGGTTGCAATACCCAGACCCACCGATTGTCGGTGTAAACGCTCACGGTGGCGACCCCCACTTTGAAGTCTCCTCAAAAAACCCCTCGCCCATCAAACCCGGCGACTGGGTGCTGATCGACCTCTGGGCACGCATTCCCGGCGATCACAACATCTATTCAGACATCACTTGGACCGGGTTCTGCGGCAAAGAAGTCCCCGCTCGCCACAACGAAGTCTTCCGCGCAGTGCTCGCCGGACGCGATGCCGCCATCGACTTCTGCATGGCCGCGTGGAAACGCAAAGAGACGATTCAGGGATGGCAGATCGACCAGGCCTGCATTGATGCGATTCAGGCTCGCAACCTGGGGCAGTTCATCCGCCACCGCACCGGCCACTCGCTATCGCCTGGGTCGCGTGTCCACGGAATCGGTGTCAATATCGATAACCTCGAAACGCACGACACGCGGACAGTCCTCCCCGGAGTTGGTTTTACAATAGAGCCAGGTCTCTATCTCCCCGAGTTTGGAGTTCGTAGCGAAATCAACATGTGGATTAATCCACAAACTGGTCCTGAATTAACCAGCGAGATCCAACGCGACCCAATCCTCATCGCCTGATAACTGTTTTTGTGCCGAAAAACGCGGTTTTTCTTTCTTATTATCCGACTTGATCCGGACAAAACCCCGTCATAGTATTTGTTCGCAACTTGATTGGTGCGGGAGTTATCTCGCCCGGTTGCGTTCACGGATTCGCGCATCATGCGCTGATTCCAATTCAAACCGCACGGAGGTTTTAGTATGAAGCTCGCACTTTCACTCGTCGCACTCGCTGGTCTCGCAACCGTCTCAATCGGGGAACCACCCGCCAAACCGGCGCCAGCGGCTACACCAGCAACCAAAACCACCGCCGCGACACCAACGGGAAAGCCAGTAGAGATCAAGGCCCCGACTCAGGAAGAGATGATGGCTGCGTGGGCAGAAATGAACAAGCCCGGCGCTGAGCATGCAGAACTCGCCAAGACGATTGGCGACTGGGATATGACCATCAAGTCAATTAACCCCATGGATCCGACTCAGACCAGCACAGACAAGGGAACCGAAAAAGTCGAATGGCTCATCGAAGGCCGCTACGTGAAATGTACCACAGTCGGCCAAATGGGCGGCGGGAACTTTGTGGGCTTTGGCATCAACGGCTACAACACCGTGACCAAGAAATTCGAGACCACCTGGATCGACAACATGTCGACCGGCCAGATGGCCTATGTCGGAACCATGGATGCCAATCACAACCTCTCGATGGACTGCCAGTACGATGACCCGATGACCGGTACCAAGAAGATCAGCCGCATGGTCTGCACCTGGACCGATGCCAATACCCGCGGCTTCAAGATGTACGAAGTCGATGGCAGCAAAGAAACCCTCATGATGGAAGCTACCTACACCCGCAAGGCCACAGCCACCGGCACCGCCAAGCCAGTGGAAACCACCAAGACAGTAGAAACCAAGAAAACCACCAAGTAATCACGTTTGATTCGTTTCAAAAACAAAGAGGGAGCCGAACTTTCGGCTCCCTCTTTCATTTGTCACCTTGCTTCATGCGTCACGAAACCTGGGATCCATCAGATTCCACACAATTCCCGATGCACTTGCGGTTGCCGAGACCCACGCACCGGTCTGCGTGTCGCGTCGCATGTATTCGGCGATGCCCGCGATCGGTCCCGCGCCGGATGTTCCAATCACCGAGATCGCGTAGTTTCGGAACTCTGTTCCGCTGTTGATCTTCGCCATCACAGAGCTGATCTCGTGCGTCTGGAATGTCGCAAAACCTAATGCAGCAGGTGATAGCGGCGAAGAATCAATCGTTACACCATCACTGAAGTGGAATCTCAAACTCACGCTGAATGGCCCTGCAGCCGCACCCGGAATGAACGGGTTATATACGCGCACTGATTCGATCAGGCTCGTTCCCGCGCGGGCCGGATCAATCAACCCCGCTGATGCAATGTACGCGCTGGTGCCGACAACGCTGGTCGCCATCGCGCTCGCGCCATCGGCCTTGATCACACCAGGTTGATTTCTTGCGGTGGTGTCAATCGATGTGTACTGCACATGCATTGCAATGGGACTTGACCACCGTGCTGAAATGTGTTCGCCGGCGGTAATGCCAAGTGCGGCCACATCAATATCTGTCCGAAGCCCCGCACCAATATTAAATCCGCTGGTCGTGATCGCCCCATTACTGCGAGTAAAGCTAAAGGTAATAACGCCGCCTGCATTCGTCGGATTGAGGACGCTCAGGAACGACACAATATTGCCACTGGGAACCAGCACATCCGCGGCAACCCCATCACCCGCGCCATAGTTGGGCGATCCGGTGACATTCCAACCCGGAGTAGCACCCGCAACCTGCGGCCCCGTGGTTGCGATATCAAAGTCTGAAAGGCTCGCGCTGATCGGGACCGTGCTGGTCAGCACCGCGCTGTAGGTGCCCGCAACCAGCCCCATGTTGTGAACTTCAACCCCGCCGCGGCGATAGGCATTTACATCGAAATTGAACGGCGTACCAAATGCACCCGAAGCGTCATAGAACTGAACACTCACAGTTCCAGGGTTTGAAGACAAGCTAACCCATGACAGGAACTCTCTCGAGTTTGTATTGCGCTCAATGCGTGGGAAAGTCCACTGCATGTACGGCGCTTGAGCGCCCACAGAGAACCCGTGGATCGCCGAAGCTGTTCCCGCTTCCGCGGTATCCGCCCCGAAATCGTGCCGATTAAACGCTGCTTCTACGCCGCGAGGCGAGCTCACGGTCGCTGCGATGCTTGATTGAACTACGAGCGAGTATGGAACGCCCGAGCGTACCAGATTCAAGTTACCATTGTTGAAATCGGAAATCGGAATGTTCAGACTTGCATTGGCATTAAGAACACCCGATGAAATAATCTGCTCGCGTGCGCCATCTTCATACCGTGCCAGCACCTGGTACCAGGCGATCCCATCGTTGCGATTCACAAGCCCAAGCGATTCGATGCTTGATGCTGTCCGGTGCCCATCGCTGAACGCCATCTGATATTCAAGATAGCCATTTCCGCCAGCAGTCTTTACCACTTCAGCATTCACAACATACACAAGATTGCTCGCCCCCAGATCGGATGCCCTGGTGAGGAACTGCACCGGGACTTCGCTCATTGAACTGCGGTTATCTACGCCTCCAGATGGTGGCGCAAAGAATGTCGCATTCGTCAAGTTGTATCGAGTCAACCCGTGAATCGCTGTCACCACATCCCAGCCCTGAATCACGCGGCCAAAAACCGCGTATCCATCGCTGTTCGCACTCGGATTAAGGAATGCGTTGTTGGTCATGTTAAAGAAGAACTGGCCGGTTGCCGAATTGCGCGAATTTGTCCGCGCCATGGCAATGGTTCGCTCAACATTTGTGCGGCCGGTGTTCTCAAGCACGATTGGGTTGTCGTTAGAAATCTGCGCGAGGCGATACACCCCATCGCCATCAGCATCGACGTTAAACCCGCCGCCCTGCAACGCAAACGGTGTCCCGCTCGGCCGCGCCTGCCCCGGCGCAGTGGTCGTTCCCTGCGGCTCTTGCTGCGCGGAGCGGTGGAAGAACGTGTCATCGTACTTTCCACCATTTACATAGTTCAGGAAGTTCGCAGTTGTAATTGGGGCCTGCGAACTGAACAGCTCGACATCCACATCGCCAAGAGAAGTCTCAAACCGCACTACTGCGTTGTTGGGATTTTCCAGCATTGCCAACGTGGGCAGCGCGGTGTTTGCAAACAACTGGCGGCTTTCAAGAATGCCAAAAAAGTCCGGGTTGCCCGCAGCGACCTTGCCAGCCCGACGCAGTTTGACGCCCGTTGCTGACAAACGTGACCATGCACCCCGCAGTGACTTCAATATCGTCCGGTCCGACATGCTTGAAAACTCCATAGCTTGACATTTGATGCAGCGCACCCTTTATCCGCACCAACTACTTCTTCGGTTCGGCCCTCTTCGACCTGCCGCGGTTCCTTCGCAGCGATCTTCGTTGGCACATTCGTGCCCGGGCTACATATAGCATACACACCGGTTCACCTGGACGCAATCCTGTTTCGCATCACGATCGCCTAATGCCTATCAAAATCCTTACTCGTAACGGCCAATCAACAGGGTCACATTGTGTCCGCCAAACCCAAAGGTGTTGTTCATGGCGTAACGAATCCGCCGCTCACGGGCTGAATTCGCCACAAAGTCGATATCAAAGTCCGGCTCGGGGTTGCTGAGATTGATCGTGGGAGCAATAACTCCGTCTCGAACCGCGTGGATACACGCGATAAGTTCCACCGCGCCCGAAGCTCCCAGGCAGTGCCCGTGCATGCTCTTGGTTGAACTCATCATCAAACGTCCACCCGCACTCTTGCGAGCCAAGTCACCAAACACGCTCGTCACAGCGTGTACTTCGGCTTTATCACCCAGCGGGGTGCTTGTTCCGTGAGCGTTCACATATTCAATGTCGCTGGTATTCAGACCCGAACCCTTGAGCGCGATCCGCATCGACCGGGCTGCGCCTGAGCCTTCAGGATCTGGTGCCGTAATGTGATTTCCATCGGTCGAAATCCCGCCACCCATCATCTCAGCGTAAATCGTCGCCCCGCGCTTCAGCGCATGCTCTTCTGTTTCCAGGATGAACATCGCCGCACCTTCAGCTAGCACGAACCCGTCGCGATCTTTGTCAAATGGTCGACTCGCCTGTTGCGGAGCTTCGTTTCTTGTCGACAGCGCCCGCATGGTCATGAACGCGCCGATACACAACGGTGTCACCGCAGCTTCTGCGCCGCCCACCACCATGACATCCGCTTCGCCCCGTCGCATCGTATGAATCGCATCAACACTTGCGTGTCCGCTCGATGCACACGCTGTGGCGTGCGTACTCGAAGGGCCTCGCAACGCAAACCGGATCGAAATATTGCCCGCCGTCGCATTTGCCATCAACCGCGGCACAGTAAACGGACTCAGCCGATCCGGGCCACGCTCAAAAAGCGTTACCATTCCCTCTTCGATCGTGCGAATTCCGCCGATCCCCGAGCCGATGATGATCCCGCAACGCGTCGAATCTTCTTTGGAAAAATCGATTCCGGAGTGCCTGACCGCTTCCGTGGCAGCTTCCATGCCCAAAACCGTCACGCGGTCAAGCCGCTTGGCCTCACGGTGCTCGACCAGAGAGGGCGTCCAGTTCTTGATCTGGCCGCCAAATCGAACCGTGTATTTTTCAGCAAACGGAACGAACTCCGCGCCTTCGATCGAAGAAATTCCACTGCGCCCGGTGCGCATTCCTTCCCACGTAGTCGCCGCATCGTGACCGAGATTGGTCACCGCGCCGATTCCTGTGATTACCACACGGGTTGAGCGAGCACTAGACATGCTTTACTTCCAGGCTCAGGCAGTCGAGCTTATTCGCCACCGCGGTTGGCCATGATAAATGTAATGGCATCGCCAACGGATTTGATTTTTTCTGCCTGATCATCAGGAATTGAGGTCTCGAATTCATCTTCGAATTCCATAACCAACTCGACCTGATCAAGTGAATCTGCGTTCAGATCCTCTACAAAGCGAGTGCCGCGGCTGATCTTGGTCTTGTCGGTGCCCATTTGCTCGGCCACGATTTCGATCACTTTCGCTTCAATCTGTTGCTCTGTCACGACGGACCTCCCGAACAAAGTTAAACCTGTAACCATTCCCCCCTCAGATGTGCTAAAACACATCTGAGAACGGATCCACTCTAACCAGCTCCGGCTTGAAGCCCAGCCTCTGGCAGTGGCGATTATACCCGATCCGATCCCCCGGTCGATAACCAGCCGCTACTTTGCGCCGGCTTCTCGGTCCACCCCTATACCCCACATGCGCCGATTCTTCCGTTAGAAACCATCCACTACCCCAATTGTGCGCCTTGACAAGCGCTGAAACGAAACCCCAGACTCGTTCCGTGCGCATCCTTTTCCGATAGGGCAATGCGGCAGGATGCCCAGTGGCTGGATTTGAGTTGTTTGAATCCGCCCGCCAGTCGTGCAGTCACTCGCACTTCTGAAATTTCGAGGGGTCGCACGAAACGTGGTGGAACAGGCTTCGTGTGCGCTGGCTTGCCCGGGGGTGTTGTTATGGCCCGTGTACCGAAAGATCCCAATACGTTCACTGACTTTGTCGCGACCCTCATTCGCAAAATGCAGCCTCGATTCGAAGTCGAAGTTCTGGGCACACGCGAACTGCTCGTCAATGGCCGCCGCCTCGACCTTGAAAACCTCTACCGCATGGTCTCACACGAGCCAGTCCGCGGCAAGCAAATCGTCGATCATTATCTTGACCAGCTCTTTTCGGGCGAGGCCATGCAACTCCTGGCGATGACGCTTGAGTTTGCCCGTCCCAGAATTATGCCGCGTATTCAGCCCGACTCCATCTTTGAACATCTCAATCGCGAACAGGTTGCACACGTGCCATACGTCAACGGCACCAGTATCGTCTTCGTCACCGATCTTCCCAACATGACTGTGTCGATCACCACCGAGCAGGCCATTCGCTGGGGACTCTCGATTGACGATCTCGATGAAATCGCACG
>SXOY01000080.1 GCA_005776545.1 Planctomycetia bacterium
AAATGCAAAAGTGCAAACCTGACAGCCTCAAGACGCCGCCAGTTGCGGAACTTCGTTGCCCAATAATGTTGGGTATCGATCAAAAGCCAAATGTCCAATGAGGCCTTAGCGGCCGGCTTCAATTTGAGCCCGGAACTGGGCTGTCGGGAAAAAGTCGCCGGGGGACTTAATCGCCGCGACATCGCTCTGGAGGTAGATTCTGGAAGCTGGGATATTCAGCTTTTGGCTAAGTGCCTTGGTGAGCTGGACAAGCCGCTGCATTTGAGCCTGTGAGAAGGTCTTGGAATTGCCATCGCCGACGAGGCAAATCGAGATTGCCCGCTGGTTCAGCCAGTTTGCGTTCTTTCCCTGAGCATGTGCACCTGGTTGCTGATTCATCCAGCGAACACCGACATTGAGATGGCCATCGTCGATGCCATTTCCGTTGCCAATAACAAAGTGGTGACCCAGACCCGTCAAGCCCGCGGCTCGCGCCTGTGACTCAAGTGTCTGGGGTGTGGCAAAAGGTGAAGCAGTGTGATGAATGACAATGGCCTGCCAGCGAGACTGGTCAAGATCTTGCGTTGTCGCGAAAATAGCCTGAAGATTTGGAGTATCGGTGGGGGCCATCAGGACCGGGAGTCCGGAACTGAGGGTCGATTGTGGTGATCGATCGAGGACGGCCAGTACGCCGCCAACGCTGACGATTCCCAAAGCCAGAGCGCACCACACCACAAGGGTGCGTTGTCCGCGGCCATTACGAGATGAGGACTTGCGTGCCATGCGAGTCTTTCAGGAAAAGTCAACAAACTACAGGGGAGGCCACCAAGCATACCCCTGCAACTCGTGCGAAGAGATATCGGCCGTGCGGGCACTTGTCGTTTACCTCAGTTTTGGGCTTCGAAAGTTTTTTTGTAACAAAGCAAGTTATTTGGTCTTAGAGCGCAAAAAAACACAGGCCCCAGCAATGAGCCAGGGCCTGTGGAAGGACTCATGGGCCACGATTGCCATCAATCGCGCCACAGAGTGACAGAGCTTGCAGTGATTTGGCCTGCCGAGACGATTCCCAGCAGCGCGTTTGAGTTTGTTGTCAGATTGGTGTCTGCCAGACGGGTGGAGTCATTTTCATTCACAAAGAGGTTGTCTGGCTGCGTCTTTGAACCGGCGGGCAAGCCGGTGAATGTGAAAGTCACGGCATCAGGATCGGGTTTGGTTACGAAGTCAACGTGGGCGTCGTTGAAACCGATGTTTCCTTCCCAAGTTGTGCGGCTGCCGTGAATCAGGAGGGAGTTGGAAGTGACGCCGGTGAAGCCCGGACGAAGCCGCCACGTCAATGTGCCGCCGCTGCCAACGGCTTCAAACTCCGGCCCGCGATTTCCCAGAGCTGCTTCGGTGGAATTGAATGTGTTTCCCCAACGGGCCTTGCGTCCGTACATGGGCAGGTTGTGTGCATATGAAACCCCGCCGGAAGTAACAGTGCTGACACCCTGGCCGCTATCACCGACCGATCCAGTCGCCGGGGCCGCCGACTGTGTTGCGCGAAAGGCTGGATCCCAAAGAGCTTGCGCACTGGCTGCTGCAGGGGGCGAAGAGTAGTTGTAACCCTCGTAGGCCTTGATGCTGCCATTGGCCTCTGCTGGTGTGATGCACATTTCGGTTGGCATGTAGCCATTGAACACCAGAAGCGAGAAGATGTTTTTGGTGCAGTCTTTTGCTTCCGGCGGCGTAGTTGCCGCGAGAGTGACATTGGCTTTGTCGACCAGGCTGGGCAGCGGGTAAGAATCGCCGTTGGACTGTGCCCAGATCGCCATGCCCTGCATCGCGCCGCGGATGTTCGCAGCGCACTTGATTTGTCGAGCGATAGCCCTGGCCCGGCCCAGTGCGGGAAGCAGGATCGCAATCAACAACGCGATAATGGCGATGACGACAAGCAATTCGATCAACGTAAATGCTCTGAATTTTTTCATTGTGAAATCCTCGAGGCGCAGTGACAGCACGCGAGCCAAGTCGACTCGGTGGCTGCACTGTTGCGGGAGAGACCCGCGACAGACGATCAGTTTCCAACGCGGCGGGGGTGTCGAGGGGTGGGGGAGTGAGTCACGAGAGTGTGGGCGCACCGCTCCCCATGCGCGACAGAACGCCGCGAAACATGCAGTTTCGAATTGCGTGAGCGAGTGGCATCGTTGCCGCGTTTACGAGCGGTTTTGGAAGCCACATGCAACTATTTCGCCGATCGTCGTCGCGAAGCAGTTGCTCTCGGCAATTCTCCAGATTGTCGACATGTTGCTGTGAGACCAGGGAAAGATGAGCCTGGATAAGTCGGCGCCAATCAAAGGGCGCCAGAATCAGAACGGTTCAATCATAATGAGGCGCATCGAGTTCTTGGTGTACACGAACATGTCAAAAAGGCCGCACAATTGCCACAAATTGGTATGTGCGTGATGCGTGGTTGTTTTCCCCGCAAGCGTCTCCTTCTGCTCTCGTCGCGACCGAATCAGGGTTTCAGAACGAAAACCTGTGTCAACTCATGGGCCGCGCGGCACATGATTGACAATGCGTACAAGCCCATGCGCTTTGAATAACGCAGAGGTTGCAGTGAAGTTGCAAAGTTGTTCAGGATGAGACCGAACGCACATCAGCGGATGAGGCGGCCACGTAGATTGGGGACCTTGCGGCCATATTCATCTTCGAGGAAGGGTTCTGCACGCTCATCGCGGGATGTATCGAAACGGTCGAATTGCGAACGGTCTTCCGTGGGAATAAAGACACCCTTGCGGCAACCAGCAAGCAGAATAGCGAGAAGGCAAAGCGTGGCGAACTGAGGTAGCAGGCGAGTCAATGGCTTGGTTGCATGTGTCATAGCTTGTGGCATAGATAGAACTCCGATAGGTTAAAAAGTGTACCGCCCTCGCAGGTCGCTGGCGCGATTGGCGAGGGCGGTACACGAATCGGAGGAGAGAGATCAAAAGGGTGTACGGCGGAGAATCATGCGGGTTCGGTGAATTCTGCGGTTTCGCAGATATTTCCGCCGCGGATGGCGATCTGATTTTTGCTGGCAAGCTGGCGAATGCCCTCAAATATCACGGCACAGACCGCGGTTGCCAGGTTCAGGGAGCGTTCGCCTGCGACCAAGGGCATTCGAATGCACGAATCCGAATAGCGGGAAAGCAGTTCCGCAGGTAATCCGGCAGTTTCTCGCCCGAAGATCAGGCAGTCGCCGGGCTGAAAATCGGCCTCGTAATACGAACGGGTGGTTTTTGTGGTCAAGACCCAGATTCTGGGCTTTTGTACTGTGAGCAAGTATGCATCCAGTGAATCGTGTTCTTTGACACCCAGCCGGGGCCAATAGTCCAAGCCCGCCCGGCGGCAGGCTTTTTCGCTAGTATCAAAACCCAGAGGTTTGATCAGGTCGAGCGAGCAGCCCGTAGCAACACATGTGCGGCCGATGTTGCCGGTGTTATTGGGGATTTCAGGCTGACAAAGAACGACGCGAAAATGCGGCCGCGTCGACAGCGAACTCATTTCTTCTCTTCCGGAGTGGCATCGGGTGTGCCGTCGGTTGGAGCTGCGGGTTTGGCAGCCTGAGCCTTGATCCACTTGTCTTCGGCTGCCCGGCGCTTTTTGATGCCCGGGTCTTTGTTGACGACTTCGTCGATCGCGCCTTCAAACTCGGGCCAGAGGCTTGAACCCTGGAAACGAATGACGCCTTCGCTCGAGGCGACCGCCGCGTAGGGGACTGAGAAGTAGTTGAACTGCAAATCGTTGGAGCGGGCGTTGGAGAGAATAACGCCAGCGGGGTCAGCGAGCAGCGAGTGCTGGAATTTGCGATTCTCCATGATGCCGCGAATGCGAGGGATCACCTTTTCGGGGTCTTGTTCTTCCTCGAGTTCCTTCTTGGCGTATTCGTTGGGAATGTTGTCGAGCTTGAACGGAGTCCAGACGCCGATGAAGACCACATCGCGGCCATATTTCCGCTGCAATGCTTCCATGCGTTGCATGGCTGGGTCGTAACTGCGGGTGAAGTGCCACGACCAGAAATACACAACCGTGCACCGCCCTTGTACTTCTGGCTTCTTGGGGAAGTAGGTTTCATCAGGCAGAACAAGCGTTTTTACTTCATCGAACTTACTGATCGCGTCTGCCTGCGTGACTGAGTACTTCTTGAATCCTGCTTTGGTATACGCCTCTTCATCCGGAGCGACATATGGCTGCTCGGGAATTCGTGTCATGTCCACAGACTTATTGATATTCGATGTCTTGGCAGCCTCAATGCGTGCGGCTTCGGCCTGTGCGGTGTTGCGGTCGTTTGTACCTGCGGCGACTTCAGATGTCTCTTTCACCACTTTCTCAACAGCTTCCTCTGCTGATTAGGTCGTGATGCTTGCAAACCGCATCTGGCCTGCGCGGTCAATGACATACATTTCCGGATCGCTGTTGGACAAGATCGCGCGGCGGAAGTCGCCTTTGGTGTCGTGAGCAAGCAGGAATGATGCACCTGCGGGCGCATCGAGTTTGGCGGCATCTGCCCAGTTGTCCGCTGAATGAACTCCCACGACAATGAGACCATCTTTGCCATATTTCTCTGAGAGCTTGCGAGCTGTCTTGAGAGCTTTTACTGAAATATCGCGCCAGCCCGCCCAGGTGACGATGAGCACTGGCTTGCCGCTGGTTGAGGCCGAATCAAGCGCTGCCCCGTTGGTCCAATCTGCGAGCTTCGCCCAGTTCGACGCCGCGAACGGCTTGAGTTCGAGCGCGTTTAACTGTGTGCGCCGAGCACCTTCGCCTTTGCGAATAACATCTGCGCTGGCGGCAGAGATGGAGAGCGCGATAGCCAAACCAGCAGAAAAGGCGAGAAGTCGTTTCATTGGAAACCTCAGCGAAGGGCGAAAGTGAACACGCAGACTAACTATAGGGTACACCCGATTGGACGCACAGGTTCGGGACATGTTCCACTGTGTTCCAACCGGCTCCGGGTTCTGCCCGGATTCGTCGCAGGGGTGGAGAATCGGTGGTCGAATGAGCAATTGGTTGTTTTTTGATGCCGTTGCTGCTTTTTGGCCAAAATCGAACACCCTCGAGGCTTACGCCGCCAGGACGGGTAGCCTGTTAGAAAGTGCATTGGAAACGGGCTGAATTTGAAATGCCTGATTTGTGCGTAATAGGGCTTACTAACCACGACTCAAAGTGTGGCCTGGGTGGAGGCAGGATCAGAGAAGTTCATCGTCTACAAACTAAATGTGAGAATTCCCCAGCCGCGATCACCCATTGCGGCGCCTTCATGGGTGTGCCCTCTTCAGATCGAAGCGGGCTATGCGACCTCTATCCACTCTCTTAAAGGACGAATCTCCAATGACGACTCATGTGCCCTCAAAATGCAATTCACTTGCCGCCATTGCTGGCTTTCTCGCAGTCGCCGCGGTGTATGCCGGTCCTCTTACTCCTGGCGCAGGTCCGGTTGCATCGACGTACAA
>SXOY01000081.1 GCA_005776545.1 Planctomycetia bacterium
ATGGGGCGTTGATCGCCGTTGGCGTTTTCGACGCCTGGCTGGCTCTATTCTATATAGAGGATGTCCTGGAAGTTTGTGCGATCGGCCTTGAAACCAACGGTGTTGATGTTGGCGAGGTTGTTGGCGACAACGTCAAGCGCAGTATTGAACGCCGAGAGCGCAGAAGGCCGATTGTAGAGCATTAACTGCCATGTTCTCATCCTTCCAAACTAACCAATGCGTCCAAACTGATTGATCGCGCGATCGATCACGCGGTCGTGTGCCTGCAGCATGCGGATGTTGCCATCGACATCGCGTGCTGCGGATTGCACGTTCATCAATGCTGCTATTTCATCGATTCCAGAGGCTTCAAGCGCGCCCTGGATGACATCTGCACTGGCTGGAGATTTGCTCGCCATTGCCTCGGCATCGGCAAGAAACAGACTTTCGCCGAGTTTCTTGAGCTTTGACTTGTCTGCGATGTCAATGACCTGAATTCGTGCGATTTCCTGCCGATTTTGCTGTATAGACCCGGAGGGCTGGATCGTGATCGGCGCAGAATCGGGAATGTCAATGGGTCGACCCTGCACATCAAGCACGGGCTGCCCGGTGCCAGAAAGTACGAGCCGTCCCTGACTGTTGCGTGCAAAGCGGCCATCTCGTGTCAGTCGCACACGGTCCGTGTTCTTGTCGGATGAATCGCGGACGACAAAGAAGCCTTCGCCACGAAGCGCAACGTTCATGTCGTTGAATGTGTATTCGAGTGAGCCTTGCTTGTAATTCACGCGGTTTGGGGCCATCAGCACGCCGCCGCCGAGCTTTTCCAACAGCTTGTTGGATGGCAGAAAGTTCAGACCATCTTCGACGCTTGCAGAATCACGGGTCATGGCCATTGGGATGTCGGGTTTGAAGCCAGTGGTGTTGATGTTGGCAAGGTTGTTTGCGTGAACATCCTGCCGGTAGAGCGAGGTCATGAGTCCAGAGGCGGAGATTTGCAGACCGTAGTTCACAGAGGTGCTATCGCAACCTGCGTGCCAGCGGCGGTCTCAATAAAAACTCGGCTGGTCCCCATTTTGGGGGAGCCTAGCGAAATGCCATCCAGATCTTCAATGCAAGCAGGAGCGAGACAAACAGCAAGATGGTCCCCAGCGCAATGTTCTTCAGCACGTTCCGGTACTGGTTCGGCTTCATTCGATCGGAAAAAAGTGTGACGACACCAATCGATGCGAGTATTACCAACAACACAATCGTCTTAATGCTGTCGCGCAATGGAAACACGATTGCGATCAGTGCGGAAAGCAACAAAAGCCCGGATCCTAACAGGACATTTCGGGAGTATTTCATAACCACTAAAAGTAGTCACTGCGAACGAGTTAACAGCCTGAATTAACGTCCAACGCGAGTGATCTTGGTGCGTGTAGTCTGCGTGAAACTGGTAGACATTCCGGAAATATTCGCATCAAGCGCGAGCGACTGATCGACATCCATCGAGTCGATCATTCCGTCTTCGGTGTCCCACTTGAATTTTCCTGAATACTTGGAGTCTTTGAGCTTGACGGGGATTGCCAGAGCTGACCCTTCGGAATCGAGGGAGATTGTGCCTTTGATAGGAACTTCTGCCATGCCGCCGCGGACAGATGCGAGTGTGTAATTAGTTTCGATTTTGAGCCTGCCGAACCCTTGCGTATCAAGCATGTCGGTGGTTGTCCATTTTTCACCGACTTTGGCTTCGCCCTTGCTCTTGCTCACGGTTGTGATTGGTGAGAGCAGCATTTGCACGCCGGTGAAACTGGTGAGTTGCCCACCAATTCCAGCGGCAGGTCCGGCGGGTTGCATTTTGTCATTGCCGGTGATAGAGCGGATGTTGCCGTCGTTGTCGATGTCCATGGTCATTGGAACGCCAACCATCGGGCGGAGTGCGGCGGCGATTGGGTTGTCACCGTCTTTGGCAGGCGGCTTGCTGGAATCGAAGTCGCCTTCGGCCATGCCGCCGGACATGGACATTTTCAGGCTTTCGATCCGCATTTCAACGGTGGAGCCAGATTCGGTCTTGGCAGTGCACTTGAGGACAATGACCATCTCGCGTTTGGATTCAGATGAGGAGTCCAAACCTGCTTCGCCGGCGATACTGGTCTTGCTGAATTCATCGGTGGAAAGTCTGAGGCGAGTTTCTTTCCCCACTGTGTACTTTGGTCGCAGGTCGATGAGCTTTCCAGGTTGGACAGCCAGGGCGGGCGTGGTGGTGCAGTGGACGTAACCAATTGAGGCGGTAAGAGTGCACGCGCTGAGAAGTGCGGCGGTCAAGCGTGGGGAAAACCAGCGTGAGCGAAATTTCATGAGAGTCTCCACAAGATGAGAACCGTCAGGCCAAGCAATGTTCCGGCAGTCTAGCTATCGGCTCATTGGTCTACCAGCGTCAAGTCACATTGGTTGCACGTTGATTTCACGTCAAACAGGGTAAAAAGCACATGACCCGCGAATGGTCGCGGGTCATGGAAAACTCTCTTTGGTATTCCCTAATGCCTGATGCCTAGTGCCTGATGCCTGTATTGCCCAGAGCGACACGTTGGATGATTCTGGTTATTCGTCATCATCATCGTCATCGTCTGGTTCATCAATATCATCCGGGATTTCAGGCTCGACCACTGGCGCTAGGCCCTTGGCGATTCGCTCGGCCTTTTCCTTCTCAAGCTTGCGTTTGAGAACATCGACCTTCGGGCGATCTGGTGCGAGAATAATGCTTGCTTGCTTTCCCATCCAGCGCGGTGTTTGTTCAACCTTTGCCACATCTGCCAGTGCATCGGCGACTTGACGGAGCTTTTGCAATCCCAGATCGCGGTGCGCAATCTCGCGGCCTTTGAAGCGCTGCGTGATCATGACCTTGTGGCCATCCATCAGGAAGCGGCGCGATTGATTCACGCGGATCATCACATCGTGATCGCCGATTTTGATCGAGCGACCCAGACGAATTTCCTTCATTTCCGCGGCTTTGTTGCCGCTTTTCTTGGCTTGCTTGCTTTGTTCGTATTTGAACTTGCCATAGTCCATGATCTTGCAGATCGGTGGCCTTTCGGTTGGCCCGATTTCAACAAGATCCATTCCAAGTTCTTGAGCTTTGCGCATTGCCTCGCTGGTCTCGACAATTCCCATCATCTCACCATCGTGCATGAGTAGGCGAATTGGCGAGATTCGGATGAATCCGTTTATGCGAGTGCGGGGTGGACCTGACGGCTGTTCACGATTGAAGCGACCAAATGAGGAAATAAGCGGTCTCCTGACGAAGCGTTGACTCCGCACTCCACGAACATTTCGTGGCGGGAATCACACAAGGATAGCAGCAATTCGGCAAACTCGATACACAATGTGTGATACTTGTGATTTCTTCCGTTAGAATTTAGCAAATCCCACTCTCCCAAATGCGAGATTATTCTTTGGTAGACGGAGTGACCGCCGCTGCCGATTCGCAGCCGAAAGGGTCCTGGCCTCTTTTTTTCCAAAGCTCGGTATTAACCATCAACACCTAAATATGGCGATTCTGCTTCAGCATCGCTGATCAGGATACGACTTGACGCTAGGATAAAGATAGGGTATAGTCGTATGGATGGTGTTTGCCACAAAGAAGGTATTTGTGCAATCGCCCGTATCGGAGCCGCATTCCGGTACGCTACTACACGATCGGAGTTTCTACATGCTGAGCTATTTCCTACCGGCAGTGATTATGAGTATCGCAACTTCTGGTGATCCAGAATTCAGTTCGCCCGACAATTCCCCGCCGCCGCAGTACACCGGATACAACTTGGTCTGGGCGGATGAGTTCAACGCCGAAGGCCCACCCGTCTCGGCGAACTGGGTTTTTGAGGAGGGCTTTGTCCGCAACAACGAAGCACAGTGGTATCAGCAACAGAACGCAGTGTGCAAGGGCGGCTTGCTTGTGATCGAGGCTCGCCGCCAAAAACGGGACAATCCGGGGTTTGACCTTGCTGCGCCAGCTTCAGATTGGAAACACAATCGCAAATCCGCGGCGTACACATCGGCATCTATCAAGACAAAGGGAAAGCACGGGTGGAAGTTTGGCCGGTTTGAAATGCGGGCGAGGTTTGATACTTCGGCGGGATTGTGGCCCGCATTCTGGACAGTTGGCACACCAGAAAAAGATGCAATCGTGCGACCCTGGCCGGCGTGCGGCGAATTGGACATCATGGAGTATTTCAACGGCACTCTACTGGCGAATGCTGCCTGGGCAAGCGCCACCGCATGGGTTCCCGTGTGGGATGATTCCAAAACTCCGCTGGCGAAAATCGCCGCGGAACAGGATTACGGAACTGGCAGCGCGGGGATGAAGGCCTGGAGCAAGCACTTCCATTACTGGCGAATGGATTGGGATGAAACCAAGATCACGTTCTACGTTGATGGCCGCGAACTGAATTCTGTTGATCTCACTAAGACGATCAACGAGACCCCGGATAAGGCCAATCCGTTTCACGCGCCGCATCACATTATTCTGAATCTCGCGATCGGCGGCACTTCCGGCGGCGATCCTGCTGGAACTGAATTTCCAAAGACGTTTGAAGTTGATTGGGTGCGGGTGTACCAAAAGCCGACAGCAGAAACGGTTGCCACGGTCAAGCAGAAAACACAGCGAGAAATCGACCAGATGCG
>SXOY01000082.1 GCA_005776545.1 Planctomycetia bacterium
GAAGTGAGATGGAAGTAGAATTAGGCGACGGCCCGTTGTACCGGGATTGTGAGGCGCGGCGCGGCGATCCACATAGCACAGGTTGAAATCAAGGCGTGCTTGTCGATCGGTTTGGTTGCAAAGTCATCGCACCCGGCATCGATGCATTTGGCGCGATCATCTGACACTGCGTGTGCGGTCAATGCGACGATTGGGAGCGTACTTCCCATCATGCGGAGTGTTCTTGCGAGTTCATAGCCGTCGAGTTCGGGCATTTGCATGTCGGTGACGAGCAGGCTGTAAGGCGAGCCGGATGCGGCGGCTTTGTTGATCAAATCCAAAGCGATACGGCCGTTTTCGGCGACATCGACGGTTGCCCCTGCCTTTTTGAGGTGGAAGGCTATAAGTCGCTGGTTGTCCGGACCATCTTCGGCGACCAGGATTCGGCCATTCAAGGAGGTTGGCGCGTGGGTGGCGCCGAACGGAGCACTGTATTCGACGGCCAGAAAGTGCGTGATCATCGGTGTTCCGCCGATTGGTTCAAGCGGCAGGTCAACGCGGAAACATGAACCACGACCAAGCGCTGTGTGTGCGAGCGTGACGGCCCCGCCCATGAGAGTTGCGAACCGGCAGCAGAGCGACATGTCGAGCCCTGTGTTGCCGTAGTACCGAGTCGCGTAGGGGTCGGGCTTGCCAAATGGGTCAAAAAGAACTTGTGTCTGCGAAGCTGAAATGCCTTCGCCCGTGTCGGTAAGGTCGATGATGAGTCGTTGGCCTTCGGCTCGATGTTCGATTCGAACGGCGATGGTGATGCCACCGAAGTCGGTGGATTTAACGGCGTTGCCGGCGAGGCTCATGAGAATTTGTCGGAGGCGAGCGGGGTCACTCTTGATTCGAACTGGCACAGGGGTCGCCAAGACCACCTTTAGGAACAGGCCCTTGCCGGATGCAAGAGGGCGAAGAAGACTTTCAACCTCGTGGAGGATACCCACGAGTGGTGTGTCGACGTGTTCGATAGTCATTTTGTCGGCATCGATGGTGGAGAGGTCTACGACATCGTTCACGACGTTTAGCAGATGCGAGGATGCATTTCGGACGGTGCGAATGGCTATTTGGCGCTGTGATGGCGGGAGCGCGTTATTGCCTTCTTCCATCAGCATTTCGGTGAAGCCGATGATGGAAGTTAGAGGGGTGCGAATCTCGTGACTCATGTTGGCGAGGAATATGCACTTATCGCGAATGGCGGCTTCAGCGGCGGCTTTTGCGGCGCTGAGATCGGCGGTCATTCCGAGAGCCAGGTTCATGGCACGTCGGCGACTCAAACCCAGGGTCCAAGTGACGGCGGCGGCGAACAGTGTTAAGAGAGTGCCTGAGAAACCAATGAAATACGGAGTGGAGTGGTCAATTCCGGCGTTGAATTGAGAAGTTGAATTGGTCAAGATGAGCCAATTGCGACCACCGATTTTGATTTGGGTACGAGTGTCGAAGAGGTGCTTATCAGAAGGGACTTCTCTAGTTTGATGATCGGTTGCCGTTGCATATCGACTCCATGGTGGACCAGCGAGCTGTGAACGCAAGCTCGGTTCGCTTCCTTCGAAGATAGAGAACTCGAGCTGGTTATCGACGACTCCCGAAATGTCTTCGAGAGCGTTTTTGAGGATAATTGGTGTGTAGACCAAGCCTACCAGAGCCTCTCGGCGTTCTTCTGGTGTGATGGGATTGGTTCCGTTTCGATATACAGGCACCAGGTACTGAAATCCTGCCTGCCTGGCGGACTTCTCCGCTTCTTCCTGGAAGAAGTAGATCTTGCCGCTCATGGTGGGTTGGCCTGAAAGCACGGCTTTTTCCGCGGCGTTCCAGCGGACCAGTTCAGAACCCGCTTCGTACGACCACTTTTTTTCCTTTGGGTCAGCAGGGAAAACATGTTTCACCAAATAGAGACCGGGTTCTTCCAAACGACCAGAACCAACTGCCGCAGGACCATGAATGGAAAAGCCAGAGGCTGGATTTTTTCGTTCGGCCTCAATGAAAGTGTCTAGCTCATCAGGTTGAACGTGGACCATAAAACCGATGCTTATGGCGCCTGGAGAGTCTTTCGCGAGGTCGCGCGAGGCCACGTACGCACCGAACTCGTGACGCTGCATTGCGTTGTGAGCGGCATAGACGCCGCGAGCACCCAAAAGCCCATGGAGCGATTGTTCGACACGGCGCGGGATTTCAGTTGCGAGTTTTTCATTCAAGTACTCGAAGCGTGTTTGCGCCTGTTGACGAACATCTTGCATGGAACTACGAACCGCAACAATTGTCAGCGTTGCGCCGACGAGCAGAATCGCGATTGCTGCGACGCTTGATCTCCATCGCGTTGGCGAGCCTTCGATTTCAATGCCGCAGCCCGCGCGCTTAATTGAGTAATGAACACGCCACAAAATGAAGGGCGCGGCAATGACAGACAGCATCGCTGCATAGAGAACAAGTCGAAACGGCAATGTCGCATCTGGAACGACTGCTGGCACAAGAAACATCAAAGCAACCTGTATCAACACAACCACCCCGATAATCTCGGCGAGGAGGCGGAGTGTGTTGATGGGTTGTTTCATGTGCAACGGAAGCTCCAGAGATTTGCGAAGCTGTTATCGGCCAATCTGTTTCGAAATGATCTAGATTCGGCACAAAGCAATCGCGGGTTGTTCGACATATCATTTATTTTGCTAACTTTTACCAAACTTTTTCCTTTCAACAAAAGCTCGCTATTTGTATTGGTTCAAGCTACTGTTGGCCCAGTTCGTGCTGGGGAGTAGCCTCTCGCATCGGCTCTACAGGAGCCAACACAAGCGAGCGGAGCGAGTCGTCAATACGGAGCGTTGCATAGACGCTCCCGGCCGTTCCTTGCGATTGAATCGCAAAGTGCAAGACCAACACAGGCTTTTGGCCGCGCGCGCGACGCGGCTTGGAGCTTGGTTGTCTTCGCGATTCAAGGATCCCTGGATGACCGTTAATCATTTCAATGAACTTTCACTTGCGGGCTTCGCGCTTGCGCAAGCTGAGCCATCGGGCATTATCTGGTTCTACGTTGGTTTCGTTGCGCTTGTATGTGTGTTTCTGGCGTTAGACCTTGGAGTGTTTCACAAGGAGGCGCATGTAGTTTCGACCAAGGAGGCCGCCGCGTGGTCTGCTGTGTGGACTGCGTGCGCATTGGCGTTTGCAGTGTTCATTTACTTTGCATATGGAGCGCACTGGCAGGGCCTGGGGCTGAATGTACCGATTGTGGGGAAACCGGGCGAGACGATGACGTTGACTGGGGCGGTTGCGGCGGAGCAGTATCTGACAGGGTACATCATCGAATGGTCGCTTTCGGTTGACAATCTCTTTGTCATAGCGATTATATTTTCTTACTTTGCAGTACCTGGTAAATATCAACACCGGGTGTTGTTCTGGGGGATTCTGGGCGCACTGGTGATGCGCGGGGCGATGATTGCACTGGGCGCGGTGTTGATTCAGCGCTTTGGTTGGATCACCTATGTATTTGGCGCGTTCTTGATACTCACTGCGATCAAGATGGCGTTAGCGGGCGATGAGGGGGTGCATCCGGACAAGAACATCTTGGTGCGGATGGTGCGAAAAATCTGGCCGATTACATCTCACTATGACGGGCAGCACTTTTTTACAAAGGTCGCGGGCACGGATGGGGTGTTAAAACGGGCGGCCACGCCGCTATTTCTGGCGTTAGTTGTTGTTGAATTTACCGATGTGGTGTTTGCGGTGGACTCGGTGCCAGCGATTTTCTCGATCACAGGCGACCCATTTATTGTGCTTACATCGAATGTGTTTGCGATTATGGGATTGCGATCGCTGTATTTCTTACTTGCGAACATGTTGAACAAGTTCCGGTATCTCAAGCCGGCGCTGGTGCTCATTCTTGTGTTCGTTGGAATCAAGATGCTGCTGGTACACAGTACTTTCAAGATTGATACGGCGGTTTCGCTTGCGGTTGTAGTTGGACTCTTGGGGGCGGGTATTGCGGCTTCACTTTTGATCCCGGCCAAAGAAGTTGCGCCAAAGGGGTGACAACTGTTCAAGTCAAATGTGTCGCTCTGGACAGTACAGGCATTAGGCATTGGGCACTAGGCATTAGGAAACCGAGGGGAAACACCTTGGCAAACGGTCGGTTTTTCGAGTAAGCTGATTGACGTGCCATTGACGCCGATTCCAAACCTGAAGCTGGAGCGCCGGGAGGCGATTGCGAGCGGGGCGAGACTGCGCGCGATTGGTGTTTTTGCGTGTCTGGTGACAGGGTTTCTGATTGCCGCGAGATTCGGGGCAGGATTACATCCGGGGTGGCTCGCTGGATTGGGCTGCCTGCTGGCCGCGTTGGCGATTGCTGGAAGGCGGTGGTTTCTGGCTTTCGGGGCGACGGCACTTGTGTGCATTGCGGGAAGTTACTACCAGATGCGGGTGCAATGGCGCGATCCGGCGGGACTGGACACGCAGATTGAGTCGCTGGTTGAGGCAAGTCCAGCGCGGGCTGCGATCGTGAAAGTGAGAGGGACAGTTGCGACGAATCTGCGAATGGCACCGAAGCAGGGGCCGCCACTTGGGCAGTTTTTGCATCAGAACCCGGCAGCGCGGTGTGTGATAGAGGTC
>SXOY01000083.1 GCA_005776545.1 Planctomycetia bacterium
CTGAGAATCGTAGATAACAGTGGAGCCGGGGCTGAGCAGTGCGCTGACTTGCGAGAGCGTAGCTGCAGGCATTGACCAGAGAACACCGGTCAGGACATCGATGGGCATGAGCACATCGGCTGTTGCTGTGTTAGTAAGTGTGACCAGAAGGTCGGTGCCGACAACGGTGAATTCGGCGCGGGCATCGCGACCGAACGCATCGGATCCGGTGAATACTGCAGCGTGTGCTGCGCTTGCGAGCGAAAACAGAGCGAGCGATGATATCAAGTGTCGTTTCATAAAGTCCTCGTAAAAGTAATTCCAACCACGCAGGAGAATCAGGAATTGCGGTCCTGACCTCATTACCGGACTTTCGCCGATCCGGAGTGGAAAGCGATGGAAGTCTCGGTTTTACACAGTGTACCTGTCATGTAGTGGTTCGCAACATTGTGAACTTAAGTTGCATCAAGTTAGCAATACTGGGACGTGATTAGAAGGTCCTGTAAGGAGACGTTGCGGCTGATAAGTGCGAGCATGTGAGATAGGGGTGATAATCATGCTGTTTTGCACAAACGGCAAAAGAGAGCGGCGCGATAACCAACGTCTAAAAAAAAGCGGCTGCGCTGCACTTGGAGCTGGCGAGCTAAGAGGCCGCATGTTGCTGAAATAAAAAACCCCGCTTGCGGCGGGGTCTGTTGGTGATAATGGATGGAAGGTATCAGCGACGACGACGGAGAGATGCAGCGCCAGCAAGGAACATGAGACCGGCGGTGCCAGGGGTTGGGGTGTACGGCTCAGAGAGGTCGGTTCCGTATTGGAACTGCACGTTGCTGATTCTGGCCGGATCAAAGTCAGCGGCAATGCCGCCGAGCACGAAGACGACCGAGTGTTTGATCAGGCCTTCGCTGCCCAAGATGCCACCGTTACCGGTCGCAGCGTTGTCGCTCGCCGTGGTAATTCCGTATTGGAGGCCATTGGGGCCTGTGGGACCAGACAGATTGGGGCCGCCGAATAGGTCGCCGTTGCCGACGACGCCAAGACCGGCGGAGCTGATAATGTGGTTGGTGCCGCGGACCGAGACGCCGCCTTTATAGCACCATTCGCCACCGACGTTGCCGCCTGCGGGCTGGCTGTCATAGATGACGGTGGAGCCGGCATTGAGAAGTGCGCTGGTGCGTGTAAGGGAAACGGGGTCCATGTTCCACATGACGCCGGTGAGAACATAGATCGGGAGCAGCACATCGGCGCTCGCGGAGTTTGTAAGTGTCACGATCAGGTCAGTTCCGACCACCGTGAATTCGGCGGTGGCATCACGACCATCGGCATCGGTGCCATTGAAAACCGCACCATTGGCGGCAGCTCCGACGATTGAAAGTAAAGCAACAGCTGACATTATCTTGAGTTTCATCTTCAGGCTCCTATGGAATGTCCAAACGTGCGAACCACGGGTACTTCGATCCCGGACCAAAACGGAACGGATCACGGGAAAAGGACCAGTACCTGGATGAAATGTGCATTACCAAAAATCACACGCAAATAATTACAATGTTCGAGCATGTGTATTTTATTTACCGGACGCAATGTGGCGTACCGATAACGCAAAAACGTGCTGCAAAGGCACGAAAGGCTTGAAAACAGTGCTTAGATTGAGGTGGGAAAAACTGCGCCGTTGGCGGGTTCTGGCTTATCTGTTGCGGAGCTTAGAAAGCAGGCGGAGCACTTCGACGTAGAGCCAGATAAGGGTGACGAGTAAGCCGAATGCGGCGTACCACTCCATGTATTTGGGTTGGCCGGCTTCTGCACCTTCTTCAATAATCTGGAAGTCCATGACGAGGTTGAACGCCGCCAGGCCAACAACGAACAGGCTGAATCCAATTCCCAGGAGGCTGCCGGACTGCGAGCTGAAGATACTGAACGACAAGCCCTGTCCGATATTGAAAATACTCAGCACAATCATGACGAGAGTGAAGATGCACACGCCAGCGGTCAGCGTCGTGACAATTTTGATGGCGGTGGAACTGAGGCGGATAACGCGGAACGAATACGCGGCGAGCAGGCCGGCAAAAATAGCGAATGTGAGCACAAGCGCCTGACCGGCGACAAGAAAGGCGGAGGATGCCTTTCCGCTTTGAACGAGCATATGTGTGATGTAGAAAGTGAGGGCCCCGACTGCGGTCCCTTTGCAGATGGCATAGAGGGGAGCGAGGAAGGGCGAGGCTTTGGGAGCGAAGCAGAGAATGAGTGCGATGACACAAGCAGCAAGTCCGCCGCCGATACAGAGGCCGATTCCCAGTGCTGGAGTAGCTTGAACAAGAGTCCAGCCCAGGCCGCCGAAGATCATTGTGACAGCCAGCAAGATGGCAGATTTGAAGATCGTGCCGCGGATGGTCATTGTGTTGGAGTCTTCGTGTGCCAGATCGGCATACGCGGGTACTTCAAAGCCTCTGGTGAGAACGGGGTTGCTGGTTCGCAGGTTCATAGGGCAATGCTCCAATTTGGACCCAAGGGGGACCAAGGTAGGGTAGATTTGCTATCGGCAGCTTTATTTGGGAAGCATGACTCGCGGTTTTGGACCCTGTTACGCCCGTTCGCGGGCGATGATGGCAGCACCGTGGACGCCGGCATTGTCGCGGAGCTTGGATTCCATGACGCGGACGTGCTTGCAGCGATTTGGGAAGGCGATGGCGCGAACGGAGTGCTCGACCCTTGCGACAAATGGGCGGCCGATGGCTTCGGTCAGTCCGCCGCCAAGCACGACCATCGGGAGACTGAGGACCGTCACGATGTTGGCGATTCCAACGGCAAGCAGGTCGGCGGCGTTGTTAACGACTTCGACCGTAAGCGGATCGTGATCGTTGTAGGCCTTCGCCAGCATTTTGCTTCGGATCTTCTCGATTTCGCCACCTTCCACTAGCTTTGGCAAAACAGACTTGTGGTTTGCGGCAATGAGTCGAGCCAACCGCTGGACCACGTTGGTGCGTGAACAGTTGTTTTCGAGGGTGCGAGAACCGGGTGGGTTGCCGGGAAAGAGCCAGGTGTGTCCGATTTCGCCAGCAGTTTTGAAGCCGCCGTAATAGAGGTTGCCGTTGAGAATCAGGCCGCCACCGATGCCGGTTCCGACCCAGACTCCTAGGACATCTTGTGCACCTTTGGCCGCACCGAGCCTCTGTTCGCCCAAGACCGCAACGTTGACATCGTTATCGAGGAAGACCGGGACGTTGAGCTTGGTTGAAAGCACATCGGCGAGTTTGTAATTGGTCCAGTTCAGGTTGACCGCTTCCAGGACAACACCGGTTGCGGGATCGACCGCACCGGGAGCACCGATTCCGATCGCCTTGAGCTGGCGAGTCGTGATTCCAGCATCGTCGCAGGCTTCTTGTACGCCGCGGACCAGGCGATCAATGACGGCGGCAGAACCCTCATCAGCGCGAGTTTTTTTGCGGGAAGTTCCCTGGATTGTGGCGGAGGCATCGACGACGCCAATCTGCATGTTTGTGCCGCCGAGGTCGATACCGACACAGAATTGGCGTGCGCGCGATTTTCGAAGGGGCATGGTCAGGCTCTCACGTGTATGGGAAGGTCAGTGTATCAGTCGGCGTTCCTGAAGGGGAGCATTTGTTCGGCATGTGTTCGTAATTTTCGTGAAAACTGGGGTTTTGATTTGGCGATCCTAAGATACCGGCGCGGACAGAATGCTCAGATTAGATTAGGATTGGAGTTGAATGGGTGATGAGATTGAAAACGCGGTTGGGTCAGAGACTGTCGTTGCGCCGAATTCGGGCGTGACGACCCAGACCGCGCGGGTGAGCCGCCTGGCGGTCACTGCGTTCATCATCGGGCTGATTGCTTGTGCGACCTGCTTCGCTGGGTATGTGTTTGGGGTAATTGGAAACGTTCTTGCCATTTCCGCGTTGATACTCATTCGGCGGGATTCGATTCGCCTGAGAGGGAAATCACTTGCAATGGCGGCGGTCGCTTTGAACTCGCTGGCATTTTTCTTTGGCGTAGTTATCACAGCAGGTGGAGCGCAATTCGTGAAGGAAGTGGCTCGATATGTCACTCCAATCGAGGCGATCCAGCAGAATGAAGGCGAAAAGGCAAAGGCGGCGTTTGCTCCGGCGGTCGCGGCGGAACTGAGCGCTGAGCGTCTGGCGGCGTTCAACCTGCGGGTAAATGAGCAACTTGGGAATTTCCAGGGGGTGCCCACCAAGGACCTCGTGGAATTTGTAAAGCGTGTTTTCAGTGCCATAGACCGGCAGTCGGCGGCAATGAACTCGCTTCCGGCGGAGACGCCGGATCGGTTGTTCGCGTTGCCGACCGATTTTGACAAAGGTCGGGCGCTTTTGATCGTGTATTTGGATCCCGCGGATCGGACCCCCGAGTTTTCATTGGGGAGGATTCGGAATCTGGGTATATTAAAGGATGGGACCACGGAGATCATCTGGTTGGTGCCACTAAAGGACAAGACGCCGCAGGGACAGGCATTTGGCGGCAATCGAGCAAAGTTGCCAGATCCGGTCAAGATGTCGGTGGTGGAGTCAGGTCAGGCCAGTGACTCAGCCCCGCCGCCACCCTCGCAACCGGACAGCGAAACGAAGAACAGCTTGCCGCCCAGTTAAGGACAAGTGAGTTCGTCGGCGGTAGAGTGTGGTGTGAGCGAACCGGAAATAGTGATACGGTGTGAAGATGTAGTAAAGCGCTTTGGCGACCGAGTGGCGTTGTCGGGTGTGAGCTTTGAGGTGCGTCGCGGCGAGACGATGGTGCTGATGGGTGGGTCTGGCTGCGGAAAGAGCACGCTGCTGAGGATGTTGACGGGCGGGCTGAAACCTGATGGCGGGAAGATCTGGTTATTTGGAAAAGAGATATCCAAACTGAATGAGAGTGAATTGAATGAGGTGCGACGGAGGTTTGGGATTTTGTTTCAGTCTGGCGCGCTGTTTAACTCAATGAATGTCGGTGAGAATGTGGCGCTGCCGCTGCGCGAGCATACAGATCTTGCGGAAGAGATTATTCAGATACAGATCATGCTCAAGTTGAATCAGGTGGGTTTGCGTGAGCATTCACACAAGATGCCGGGGCAGTTGTCAGGGGGCATGAAGAAGCGGGCTGGATTGGCGCGGGCACTTGCGTTGGATCCGGAGTTATTGTTTTACGATGAACCCAGCGCGGGGCTTGATCCGGTGACGAGTGCGCAGATTGATCAGTTGATTGTCGGTCTGTCACGTGAACTCGGGGTGACCAGTATTGTGGTGACGCACGAGATGGACTCGGCGTTTGCGATCGCCAACCGCATGGCGATGCTCGACAAGGGGAAGATCTTGAAGGTGGAGTCGCGCCAGTGGTTTGATGAGCTTCGCAAAAGAACAGATATCACGGGGTTGAGCGATGATGACCAACTGATGCGGCAGTTTTTGAGAGGTGATCCAGAGGGACCGTTTGCTGCGCGGCGCGATGAGCGGACATTGGAGGAAGATCTGCTGGGCGCGAGCGGGCCGATTGAGGGACTTCCGAGTGTGGAGGCCACGCGAACCGCGGGGCGAAGCAAAGTGTGAGTTAGATCCAGCGCGATTTAGGTGAGATGTCGAGCGACCTAATTTTTGTTGGCGTCGGAAAGTGAGCGCAACTTGGGGCACTGGTGAGCTGCAATTGTGATTCAGCTGGGAATCAGTATCCGATTTTTCTGTATATGCAATCTCCAACATCACGCACGGTTGTCTTTCGCGTGCTCGCGGCCGCGGTGCTAGTGCTGTTGGTGAGTAGTGTGTGGCTGGGGCCGATTGTGGTGCGGGAGGTTCGAGCGAGGATGAGTCATTACACAGTTGCTGATCGGCTGGTGCAATATGGGCCGCGGGTTGAGGGGGTTTGGCGGGAGCGGGTTGTTGCGAGTGGGACTGAGTGGCCGCGGCGTGTGACGATTGTGGTGAACAAGGAATCGCGGGAGTTGCGGGTGTTTGGGCGTGTGTCGGGCAAGCAATCTGAGTTGGCGAAGTATGCGGTGACGGCGGCGAGTGGCGGGCCGGGGCCAAAGTTGTGCGAGGGGGATAAGCAGGTTCCTGAGGGTGTGTATCGCGTTGAGTCGCTCAATCCGAACAGTCGGTTTCATTTGTCATTGCGTGTTGGCTACCCATCGACGGAGGACAAGGCCGCCGCGGTGAGTGAGGGGAGAGATGTTCAGAATCTTGGCGGTGACATCATGATTCATGGTGGGGCGGCGTCGATTGGGTGCGTTGCGATTGGTGATGCGGCGATTGAAGAGGTGTTCTGGCTGGTTGGGACGGTGGGGATTGAGAATGTTGAGATTGTGATGGTGCCGGATTGGGCGCCGGTGAAGAGGATTGATGCGAAGACGGCGCCGTGGTTGGCAGAAAGGTATCGGGAGTTGGAGAAGAGGTTGGGGGAGTTGGGTCTTTGGAGCCACGCATGAACAACGAATAGCCACCCTCGCTTTGTGCCGACGACCGTGGCCGCAATGGGTTCAACTTCTGAAAACTCAAACTGGAAAAGCCCAATTACTCTGCATGTCCCATTTGCTTTCCATTTCTATGCTTGTTTTTCTAACCGTCGCCGCTGCTCAAGGGCAGCAGGCTCCTGCACCTATTCAAGCAGCGGTTACCGATGTGCTCACTGCCGAGGCGGTGCTTGCGATGGTTCGCAAGGGGGAGTTTTCGGATGATGTTTCGGCGAAGATTCTGGAAGTCCTTACTTCGAAGGCGGCGGCGGAACCGACCAATGTTGACTGGCAGATTGGTCTGGCGCTTTGGACTGTTCGAACTCGCAATTTCATTCTTGCTCGCGACATCGCTCGCAGAGCGACTGAACTTGCGCCGGAGTCATCGCAGGCCTGGTCTACTTGTGGTACGGTGATCTTCATGGGCATCAACGATGCGCCGACGCTCGACAAGATGGGGCTGGCAGATGATGGCAAAGATGCATATCTACAGGCTGTACAGCTCGACGCAAACAACATCGAAGCGAGGCAAGGACTCGCGCAGTTCTATATCAACGCGCCGGGAATCGCAGGCGGTAGTCTGAAGAAGGCACGCGAGCAGGGCAACGCACTCTTGCAGATCAAGGGGTGCGAATTTCAGGGGCGACTGGTTCTGGGAATGATCGAAGCTGAGGATGATGAATATGAGAATGCTGCGAAGGAGTTCTCGCTTGCACGCGATGTCGCCGCGAATACCGATGAAAAACTGATGGCAATATCCGCGCACGCCAATATGCTGCTCTCGAAGAAAGAAGACTACAAAGCGACTATCGCGCTTATCACGCCACTGGTAGATTCGTTTGGAGCAGATGGTTGGCGGCTCTTGTACTTCCGTGGGCAGGCTCATCGCGAATTGAAAAACTGGGCCGCGGCGCAGGCTGATTTTGAGGCGATTATCGCAAAAAAGCCCGATGCCCGGAACTCGCGGTTTGGGCTTGGCGAGGTGTTGCGCAAGCAGCGTAAATACGCCGAGGCAGCAAAGACCTTCCGGGAGTTTGCAAAGCTGTTTCCGACCGATGAGCGTGCCAAGAAGGCAATCGAAGAGGCAGAAGATTGCGACGGTCGGAGTTAATCGAACTATTTGTGCCAAGAACCCAGGATCGCAGCAAGATCATCTGCGAACTTGATCAATGCCGTACTTGGTGTTTGCGATAATGGGTCATCTATCAGTGCAACTTTGCGGTTTGTCACTGCCGGAATGTTCATGGATGCAAGCGCAGGGACCAGCGATATCAACGTGTCGGGTTGCACATCAGTCATGGGTGCCGCGTCGCGAGCACGCGGAAGCACCATGATGATTGCATCAGGTTTGAGCCTGAGAATGTCTTCGGCATCCAGCGTGACAAATGGCGCACCATTTGAGACTGCTGGAATGCCGCCGATACGGGCGAGAATCTGGTGATGGAAAGATCCCGGACCAAGTGCGCCTGGCGGGTTGGTCGCCGCCAGGAGCAAGATGCGGCCAGCTTCAGAAAAGCCATTTCCGCGGCGGGAAAACGCTTGTTCAAATGTCGCATTGATTGGAGTGCTGTGTGCGCCGAATCGGAGTGCGAGCTGCTGTGCACTTTCACGAACTGATTCGAGTGTGAGCAGTTGAAAATTGATAGCTTCAAAATTGCTGGCCTTTGCAATCGAAAGCAGCCGCGATGGAACATCGTTGGAATCGTATTGTGTCAGAACATGCGTCGGCGCGAGCCTGGAAATAGCTTCGTAATCCAGACCAGACTGATCGCCGCAGACTGGCAGCGACGAGTCAAGAACAAAGTCATATCCATGACGACCGACAATGTGTGCCGCGAGGCCCAGGTCACGCATGGTAATTGCAAGTGCGGGGCTGAGAACGATGATGCGGAGTTGATTGGGTTTGGGTGCAGGCGGCGCAGCCTTCTTGCACCCGGCAAGTGTAAGTGCGATCAGACTGAGAATGCCGCGGCGGGAAATCATGTGTTTTGGAATTGTGCCCAGATGCGACCGCGCAGCTCGGATATCACAGCGCGTCTGTGTAATGGAAACGGCCATGTGCGATCGGTGGCGATTTTAGATTCGGTCGCGTGCAGCGCGGTCTGTTTCGCCTCAGTGAACATGCGATCAATCTGCGCCTTGTTCTGTTCGCGATAGAGTTCCAGATCAGTCTGCATTTTGAGATACAGCCCGCGTCGTGGCTGGTTTGCTTCTTTCGCTGCGGCAAGTGCCTGCAAGTGATTCTGCAAAGTCGCAGCGGCGGCGTGATCTCCCAGGAATGATGGGTTATGACGAGCCTTGTGTGCTTTGGCCCAGGCGCGATTGACATCCTGCTCGGTTGGAACTGGCTTGTCTGCCAGCGGGAGAAAGACGGTTGCTGATGCGATGACCTTTGGGCATAGCGAGAGTCCCAGCCAGGATTTGAACCAGGCTTCGGCGGCGGAGTCGTATTTCCCGCCGCCTGCGCCGTGGATAAAGAGGTCGCAGGCAAACGCGCGGACGATGCCGGTCATGAGAATGGCGCGAGGAGCAAGGCGTTCCCATTGGTCTTTAGGAAGTGCGGCAAGTTCATCGCTGAAGAGTCGCTTGCGCGGCTCGCCAGGAGTCAGCAACCAGAGCGGCAATTCGTAGCGATTGCGAGTGGTGTTGATTTGCAGTGGTCGCAAATCGGCCTGATCGGCGACGGTGATAGACTGGTTGTAATGTGTGACACAGGTGGCGGGATCGGTGATCATCTTTTCGATGATTGACTTGAAGGCATCGGTGCGGGCAAGGTCGCTGGCCATCAAGAGTTCGGTGGGTTGTGAACCTTCGAGTTCAAACCAGCGACAGAACTGTGCAGCGCAGAGGCCGAGTTGCTCTGCCGCATTACGAGTGGTTTTGAAGGCGTTGAGTGCTTGAGCGATTCGTTCAAGCCCAGACATCGTGTCGCCATCGGCGGGTGGACGCGAGCTTTTCCATGTTGGTTGATCGACCGGATTGAGTGGCGGACGATCAGCGGTGGGGGTGCCGGGCGCGACGAGAGTTGGTGAAGCGAGTTTCCAGGTGGCTTCACCCAGCACGCGGCCATTGTGAGTTGGATATCGAAGTGGTGCGGGGTCGTTGTCATCTTGATCGACCACGAGCCAGACAGATTCGGAAGCAGTGCCGCTGATTCGCACTGATTCGGCGGCGGCGGTCATGGCGATCCATTTAGCGAGAATTCCGGAATGCCAGAGTTCGGCCTGGTGGCCAGACATGATGACAAGGCCATCGGTCAACAGGTCAAGGGTCGCGCGAAAGTTGCGAGCTTCTGCGGGGCGAGATTGTGAGAAATCCGTGGCTGCGTTCAGCCATGTACTCGCATTTGGCGAGAGCGTGACTGATTGAATCATGGATTGGGGTTTGACCACGCGTGCAGAGTATGAGGCCCAA
>SXOY01000007.1 GCA_005776545.1 Planctomycetia bacterium
GACGAACACTCTTCACAACGCTTCGCGTTTTGTTCTAACCACTGATCCTTGATCCATGTCGATACGTTACCGCACATCTCCGCTTCGACTCGCTCATCTCCGATTGGGGATCATGCTGGTGGCCTGCGCTGCCTGCGGAGGAAATGCTTCGACCCTCGTGACAGTTGAAACTACTTCGGATGCCGGAGCTACCAGGGTCATCATTGTTCGTTCAAAAGAATTGGATCCGTTCAAGCAAGCCGAAGAGAGTTTTGTTTCCTCGCTCCCTCAGGGTGTTACATCGCAGTCCTATTCACTTGCTCAGGCCACTGCGGATGTACTGGCAAAAGCCGCAAGCGATACCAACGTCGCGTTTTTTGCAATCGGCAGCGAGGCGGCCGCACACGTCAAAACTGCCATTCCTGTGACCAGTACGCTTACCTGCGCCATGATGTCTGACCCTGCGGCGGCGGGAGTCTTTGATGGCCGAGCTACCACCGTCATCAGCATGGACTGCCCACACGCCTCACAGATTTCGTTCATTTCCAGCGCGCTGCCAAAGGTGCGCCGAATTGGAGTGCTCTACCGAGGCGATGGGCCAAAAGGCAAGAAAGCCGTGGAAGGAATGCGAGCGGCGCTGCCGCCAGAATGGACTCTTGAGGCGATTGCCGTAGAGAAAGAAGCGAGCATTTCAGATGCGGTTACTCGCATGTTCAGTGCCAAGGTGGATCTGGTCTGGACGTATCCCGAATCATCACTTTACGACACGGCCACTATCAAGACACTGCTGCTCGAAAGCGTGCGTCAGCGAGTTCCAGTATTTGGATTCTCCCCCGCATTTGTTCGAGCAGGTGCCACCATCGGCGTCGGGACAACCCCAGCAGATCAGGGGCGACAGGCCGCGGGCGAGTTGAACCCGACACAAGGCACGGCAGGCGATGGGGACGACCTCATCATTCCGCCGGACATGAACACATACATCAATACGGCGGTGGCTGAGCAGCTTGGAATAGAGCTTCCGTCTACCGTGATCAACGCCGCAACAACTGTTTTCAAATGAGGGTCGAAGAATTGCTATCAAGGATTCTGACAGGTTGGAGCATTCGTACTAAGACGCTGGTAGCGTTTGTGGGCATCACCGTAGTAGTCTTGTCGTCCACAAGCCTCTTGATTGTGAAAAGAGCAACGCAGTACCTAACTGACCAGCAAGCGATGGCAACTATGTTGATGGCTGAAGGCCTGACAAAGGCAGCAGACCTTGCGACAATGACTGGCGACAAGTTAGAACTGACCCGGCTTGCCAAGAGCTGGCAAAGCCGCGACGGAGTTTTGTATGTTCGAATTGAAACTCTGGACGGCAAACTGCTTGCAGAAGCGGGCGTATCACCCTCACCAACATTGGTTGCACTTCAGGCCGGACAAGCAAAAGCATTTGACACGTATTCTGTGGGTGCTGCCGCAGTTAAGCGCGTGATCGCCCACGCAGACGAACACGACATTTCCAGTTCCGACATTGACAGCGACTCACTCACCGAATCAACCGACACCGCTATTGCACGAGTCATAGTGGCAACTTCAACAGCGCAGCTCCGGGCGGATATCGATCAGAAAACACAGTTGATCTTTGCTGTACTCGCTGGCGCCGGGCTTTCCAGCTTCCTCCTCAGTTGGCTTGGCGTGAACAGTCTTACTCGTCGGCTTTCGCGATTGAGTGCCGCGAGCGAGCGTATATCAGGTGGCGACCTTTCGGCCCCGATGATCGATTCGAGCAATGATGAACTTGGCCGCCTCTCACACGCCTTCGAGTCGATGCGGACCAACCTGCAGGCCCGCGAAGTGGAAATGCAGGACTTTAATGACACGCTTCTAGACAAAGTGCAGGCTCGCACTGCTGATCTTGAAAAAGCCATGCACGCAGCAGAGTCTGCCAACCGCGCCAAGAGCGATTTCTTGGCAAACATGAGCCATGAAATCCGCACTCCAATGGCTGCCATTTTGGGAAATGCGGATCTTCTAAGCGAACCAGATCAGACACACGACGAGCGTGTTCAGCGCATCGGGACTATTCAGCGTTCGGGCGAGCATCTGCTTGGACTGATTAATGACATTCTTGATATTTCTAAGATCGAAGCCGGCAAGATGTCAGTAGAAGAGCTGTCGTGCTCACCGCGTGGACTACTCATGGAAGTTCACGCACTGATGGAACCACGAGCACAGGCCAAGAACTTGCAGCTCGTGCTGGAATGTGAGACGGCACTGCCAGAGACAATCAAAAGCGATCCCATGCGATTGCGGCAGATTCTTCTCAATTTGATCTCAAACGCTTTGAAATTCACACAAAGCGGCTCAATCACCATTCGTGTCTCAGCTCGCCCGACAGAAACCGATGGCGAACTCACCGTCAAGGTCATAGACACCGGAATCGGCATGTCAGCTGAAGCGGTCGGAAAGCTGTTCCGCGCGTTTGAACAGGCTGACAACACCATGAGTCGCCGTTTTGGCGGCACAGGCTTGGGCCTTGTGATCGCTCGCCGACTCGCCAACCTCCTGCACGGCGACCTCACGGTCGTCAGCGCACCGGGTCAAGGAAGCACCTTTACCCTGGTTGTCCGAACCGGTCCCCTCAACAATGTCAAGTTCGAAGAAAGGCTCGAACCTGCCTCTTCACCAACTACTCACAGTGCAGCTACTGTCGCAGCGAACATCACAGGCAAAAAGATCCTGCTGGTAGAAGATGGCGTTGACAACCAACGTTTGATCATGCACCATCTCAGTAAAGCCGGAGCCAGGGTTCAATTGGCAGAGAATGGCAAACTCGGCTTGGACGCGTACGAGGCTTCCGTTGTGGCGGGCACCCCATTCGACTTGATCTTCATGGACATGCAGATGCCAGAAATGGATGGCTATACCGCGACACAGGAACTACGCAAGCGCGGCCGCACGGTACCGATTGTCGCACTCACCGCACACGCGCTTACCGGAGATCGTGAAAAATGCCTCGCCGCCGGATGCGATGATTACACTACCAAGCCCGTCAAACGCGCGACACTCCTTGGGTTGTGTGATCGGTGGATCAAAGCATCGGACACGCGCCGCGCGGCCTGACCATTACTCCCAGCTCGAAGCCGGTCCCTTCGTTTTTTCGTAATTGGTCCAAAGCTCGAGCCAGTAGCTCAGAAATTTCCATTGCCCCATTGGTTCAAAATGGTGGCGTACCTGGCGGACGATACTCGCACTATTTCCTTTGAAGCCCAGAACCGTTTTACCATGTCGCACCGCTTCAGTATCACACGGCAGTCGC
>SXOY01000084.1 GCA_005776545.1 Planctomycetia bacterium
ATGTCACGACGGTTGCGCCCGAAGCGATTCCGACAGACTTGCTCGACTTGCAGCGTTTTGATCTCATCGTGCTTCAGAACGTGCCAGCAGATGCGGTTGCGAGCAATGTTCAGCAGCTTCTGGTTTCGCATGTTCAAGATTTCGGCGCTGGACTGGTCATGGTCGGAGGCCCCGATTCCTTCGCATCCGGCGGCTGGAAAGGCTCTGTACTCGAACCGATTCTGCCGGTGAATCTTGAAATTCCGGACAAGGTGCTCACGCCCGATGCGGCGATCATGCTGGTGCTGGACAACTCCGGATCGATGGCGTTTTTTGTCATGGGTTCCTCTCGCTCGAAGATGGAAATTGCCAATGAGGCAGCTGCGGCGGCAGTCGGAATGCTGGACAAGCGCGACCTTCTGGGAGTGATCGCGTTCAATTCTGACTACGACGTTCTGGTTCCGCTTTCGCTTAATAAGGATGCAGCGAAGACGCAGAAGGTCATTCGCAATATCAGCGCTGATGGCGGCACCAATCTTGGGCCTGCACTGGAGGCTGCGGCGCGGCAATTGCAATCGGTGAACGCAAAAGTCAAGCACATCATTGTGCTTTCAGATGGTCGATCACAGAATCATGAGTATCTTCCCGGGATCGCACAGCGAGCGCTTTCGCAGGGAATCAAGGTTTCGACGATCAGCGTCGGTGACGATGCTGATCCGGTGACGATGGCGAAAATTGCGGCAGAGGGAGGCGGTCGTCACCATGAGGTGATCAATCCAAATGTGCTTCCCAAAGTGTTCTTGAGGGCGATTCGCGTTGTTCGCGCGCCGTTTATCAAAGAGCAGCCGTTTCTGCCCGTCATTTCCAATCCTGCTTCGCCGCTGGTGAGCGGGCTTTCCAATTTGCCGCGATTAGGCGGCCTTGCGATGACCGATCAGCGCAAGGAGCCGACGATTTTCCAGGCGATCATGACGCCGGCGAATGAGCCGGTGCTGGCACACTGGAACGTTGGTCTTGGACAAGTCGTGGCATTCACGAGCGATGCACATCGCTGGGCGAAGGATTGGATTGATGCTCCGGTGTATCGGGAATTCTGGACCAGACTCTGCCGCACAACCGCGAGAAGTCAGAATCGCGATGCAAGTCAGGCTCGGGTTGAGGTCGTCGATGGACAATTGAAGGTCCATCTGAACGCGGTGAGCGATACAGGGACAACAATCGATGCGCTGACAGTGAACGCGACAATTTACACTCCATCGGGCCAAACTCGTGAGATTCAATTGCCGCAGAGTGGGCCGGGTGAGTACTCGGGAGGAATGCCGGTCGAAAGCTCCGGCAGCTATGTGGTTGTAGTTCGACCAGACAAGGCAAGTACTCGCATCGCACCGCTGGTCGCCGGTGTCTCTACCAATGCTGGCGAAGAATTTCGCAAGCTCAAGAGCGATCGCGAGCTGCTTGAAGCGGTCGCCCGCGAGAGTGGGGGCCGCGTGCTTGCATTGAGCGATGTTGCACCCAAGACACTTTTTGATCGTGCGGGCGTTGTGCCGCAGGAAACCTGGCTTGCTCTCACACGCGCGATTCTGCTCGCATCTTTGGTCGCACTGATGCTTGACCTTGCAACCCGCCGCATCGCTTGGGATCGGTTTTTTAGCCCGGAGTTTGGCGCGGATCTCGCTCGCACCGCGGCCGATACTCAATCGGCACGCTCTGCCCAAGCCGCCTCCACACTTTCAAAACTTCGAGATCGCGAGACACCGCGCCCGGCAGTGAGTGAAGTCGCGCTCTCGCAGGCCGATGGACTCAAACTCGCCAAAGAACAGGCTGATAAGCGTCGCGCTGCGCGGATCACGCAGTGGAAAGATGGTTCGACACCGGCCTCTGTGACCGCCTCGGGAACCACAATGGCACCAGATCAGATCGCAGACACTGATAAATCCCAGGACCAGGCGGAAACGGGGCTTCTTGCGGCCAAGCGTCGAGCCAGCAGGAAATTTGAGGAATAGGAGGGGCTGCAAGCGCAAGTTTGGCGAATTCACCCAGATTCGATTGAACTTGGGGAGGTGCTTGTGGTATGTTTTCGAAAGCAATGGGTGATTCGGTGCGATAAACACAAAGTGTGTTATTGTGGCCTGAAAGCGTGCAGGAGTAGAGTGTGCGAATCGTTTGTTCGATGCTAAGTGTACTGTGCTCGTGTGGTGCATTCGCGAATTCGCCGCCGGTGACGCCGCAGGTTACAGAGCCGAATCCAACGAGATTGGTGAACGCTTCTGATGTGCACATGGAATCAACGTTGTTTTCTGATCCCGATCCAGGTGATCAACATCGTTGTACAGACTGGCAGATTGTGCGGACTGATACAAACGAAGCAGTATGGCAGACATCATGCATCGCGGGTGTCGAGCGATTTCATACACACCTGGGTGATGGACAGTTTGTCAATTCGTATGCTGGACGGCGCGGACTTGAGCCAGACAAGGTGTATCTGCTTCGGATTCGTCATCGAGACGACAGCAATGATCCAGCGACCGAGTGGAGTCAATGGGGCGAACGAGCATTCACAACCGGTGGCGTTGCGCAGTTGTTTCCGCTTGAGCTTGAAGATATAGCAGAATTTCCAAGACCAATATTCTCTTTGCCATTGCCCAATGCCGCAGTTCAGCCTCGCGTTCGATTAGAGCATCCTGATGGCGAAGAACTTGCTCAGTTTCAGGCGGGGTCAGGCGGAAATACGCTCACAAATCCAGAAGCACTTGCACATCATGAGGCGGTACGAATCGTCGTAATCGCAGGGAGTGCGACATTGGAAATCGGGCAATCTGAGATTACGTTCCTGGATCATGATCGCGCCACGCATACTTTGTATTTGCCGGCGGTGTCATTGCTGCCTGGTGCATTTCAAGCGTTCTGGGTTACTCGATCCGGCGGGACATATTACGCCCAGCCGGGGCAGACAGAACCAGAGTTTTCATCGCTCGCGCGCAGTGCCCCCGTTCCGTGGCTTACTTCTCCCGATGCCTCGGTTGAGTTTGTCGCAACCGGGTTTTTGCTCCCAGATTCAATTGCATTTCCACCTGTTGTATCAAGTGATCCGTCCGGACCATCGTTTTACGTTGGTGAGCTTTATGGCACGATCAAGGTTGTGCGTCGTGATGGAACGGTGACGGACTTTGCAACTGGGCTTGTGAACTTTGACACGACCGGAGCGTTTCCAGGTTCTGGCGAGCAGGGCCTGGGTTCGATCACAACCGATCCATTGAACGGGGACGTGTACGCCACGGTCCTGTATTCAAGCACGCCTTCGAACCCGCAATCAGCTCATCATCCCAAAGTCATCAGGCTCACAAGTACTGATGGAGGACTTACCGCTTCTTCGATCACGACAGTGCTGGATATGCCGTTGACAGTTCAGGGGCAGAGCCACCAGATATCAAATATTTCATTTGGTCCCGATGGCTATCTCTATGTTCACATGGGTGATGGGTTCCAGGCCACGCAGACTCAGAATCCCGAGAGTTTCTTGGGCAAAGTACTTCGCATGGACCGCCAGGGCAACCCGGCGCCGACCAATCCGATGTACAACCTCGGCGATGGTATCTCGTCACGCGATTACATTGTGGCATCTGGCCTTCGCAACCCATTTGGAGGCGCTTGGCGAGTCAGCGACAACTCACATTTCATGGTGGAAAATGGACCGGAAGTTGATCGAATGTCCAAGTTGGTGATTGGTCGCAACTACGGGTACAACGGAACGAACGAGAGCATGTATCTGTTCGCCACCCATGTGTGGAACCCCTCGATGGCGCCGGTGAATATCGCGGTCATTCAGCCCGAAGTGTTCGGTGGCAGCGGATTCCCCGCCGCGTATTCAGGGCGGGCCTATGTCACACAATCCGCAGGTACGTTTGGAATCGGGCCAGGCGATTCTGCTGCCAAAGTGGTAACGGAGTGGGTGATTGACTCTGCCGGAAACCTCGTGTCAGGTCCTCGCCCAATTGCAATCTACGATGGTGTCGGTGCTTCCAGTGTCGCCGCGATTGCTGCGGGGCCTGATGGCTTGTATTTCTCTGATCTCTACAAAGAAGATGCGATTACAAATCCGCTTGCTCGCGGCAGCAATGTCTTCCGTATTCGATACAATCCCGTGAGCGCTGCCGATTGTAACAATAATTCGATCGCCGACCTCGATGAGATTCTCTCTGGGGCAGCGCCGGACTGCAATCAGAATGGCATCCCCGATGCATGTGACATTGCCACGGGACGCAGTCAGGATTGCAATCACAACTTGATTCCCGATGAATGCGATACCGCGGCCGCGTTCACTGCGGATTTTGAAACCTCTCTGTTCCCTTACACTGCTCTGGGATCTGCGGTGCTGCACAACGGACACCTTCGATTGACCTCAAATGCACAGAACCAGATCGGGACCATTTGTCGGCCGCCACTTTCTGGGCACCCAATAGACTATTTTGATGTCTCGTTCGAATTCAAACTCGGAGGTGGCAGTGGGGGCGATGGAATCTGTTTCGCGGCGTACAACCTCGACTCATTCCTTCAGAACATTCTCTTTTCTGAGGAAGGCCCAGGCTCAACAGGGTCTTCGCCGCCGGGATACAGCACCCTAGTCGTGCAATTTGACACGCACGATCATGGTGGCGAACTCGAAAATCACATTGATGTGTATTACAACTCAGTTCGACTCGCCAGGTATCGGCCCACATTTGACCTTGAAGACAATAACCTGCATCGTGCCACGATTTCGCTGCGGCACAACCTCCTCAATATCCGCCTCACGCGGGCTGATGGATCGACCGAGGTTGTCGTTCAAGATTTGCCTGTGGCGTGGCAACCCGCGATCACTGCATTTGGTTTTGGCGGGCGCACCGATGCATTTACGAACGAGCAATGGGTAGACAATATTGCATTCCGTGTTGCTGCACAGAATGATCGTAATGACGACCAGGTTCCAGATGAATGCGGCTGCCCTGCGGATTTCAACCGTGACGGTGCTCTCGATTTCTTTGATTACCTTGATTTCGTTGACGCGTTCAGTCAGGGTGACATCGGCGAAGTGGATTTCAGTCCTGGCGATTTCAACTACGATGGCGGCGTAGATTTCTTCGATTATCTCGATTTCGTCGATGCATTCAGTGCTGGCTGTTGATTACGCGAGCAATTCGCCCTGAAGACTCAGTACGTGTGCGCCAGTGATACGTGCTCGGACAATATTGCCCACCATTCCCTGTGCCCGACCTGCGGCCACATCGATCATCACGATCTGATCGCCCTCCGTACGCGAAGACATTTGCACTACCTCAGCAATGTCTTCTTCAATTGGCGGCGCAAGGGCTGTCCCTAGATCGCGACCGCCAATCGTGATCCCAACCGAGCCTTGTTGGCGCAGTTTTCCCGCAGTCAAACCCGCCTTTTTCATTGTTCGACGGCTATAGCCTTCGATCAGGCAATCAAACTCCCGCCCGATCTGTTCTTTACTGATCTCGTCACTCACTTGCGATTGCAACGCGAGCAATTGCGAATTTCTTCGCTTCTTCATGTCTTCCGGAACATCGTCGACGAGTTTATCAAAGGCGATGGTCCCGGGACGCGGCGAGTATTTAAAGATGAACGCGTTCTTGTACCGCACCTTGCGGAAAAGCTCAAGCGATGCTTCAAAATCTTCATCGGTTTCCGTTGGAAAGCCAACGATAAAATCGCCCGACAGCATGAGCGGCCGCCCCTTGGCTGGTTCATCCAGGTAATGCCGACAACGATCGATGAACTCAAGGTACTCTTCCACTGTGTACCCGCGATTCATCATTTTCAACAGTCGGTTGCTGCCAGTTTGCGCAGGAACATGCACATATCTGCAAATCCGCGGCGAGTCTCTCATCACTTCCAGCACATCGTCACCGAAATCGCGTGGGTAGCTTGTGACGAATCTAAGCCGCTGAATTGCCGGAATTTCATCATGAATTCGGCGCAATAAATCGGCAAAAGTGGTGACATTCGTTGCGGCGAATGGATCGCGACGATGCCCGCCGAGATAACTGCGTCCTTTTTGCGGTTGCGTGATTCCACCCAGCGTGACTGCTGCGCCGTGTTCAAAGCGATAGTGGTTGACGGTTTGCCCAAGCAGTGTGATTTCGATGACACCCGCATCGGCCAGCTTCTTGCATTCGTCGAGAATGTGCTCCGGCGGACGATGCACTTCTGCGCCGCGTGTAAAAGGCACTACGCAATAGGTGCAAAACTTGTTGCAGCCACGCGTGATTCGCACATACGCCGTTTTCCGCGGCTTGTCCGGGTCGGCATCAATGGGTGAAATTGCTCGCGAGAGATCAAGCATCTCAAGCGTATCTTCAGCGGCCGCGAGGGTTCCGCTGCGCCGCGACGAGTTGCCCTGCAATGAAACTTGCGATGCGGAAATCTCGCCGGGCTGCCGCACGTTGGGATCATCTGGATTGATATCTGCCGCGGCCAATCCTGCGCGAACCGTGATGGCATTGGCAAGCAACGTCGGCAATTTGTCCAGGTCGCCAGGGCCACACAAAATGTCCACAACGGGCATTCGCTTCACCAGCGCGGTGCCATCTCGTTCCGCCATGCACCCCAGCACGCCGACAACCAGTTCAGGCTCGACTTCTTTGCGTTGTGCAAGTTCACCCAGCCGCGACCACACCTTTTGCTCAGCCAGCTGTCGCACGGAACAGGTGTTGTAGAGGACAACAGATGCGTCCGCTGGATCCGCCACAAACTTGTATCCAAGTGTCCGTAAGGCTCCCGCGACCAGTTCAGAGTCAAGCTCGTTCATCTGGCAGCCAAAGGTTTCAAGATAGACCGCGCGGTTGGACATTGGAGGGAAGTTTAGGTAGATAGTGGCTGCAATGCACCCTTTCCCAACTTAACTTTCTCAAGTAGGGGGCTCGTGTAAGACCACGCGATTGCACGACCTTGCACCGATTTCCCGATATTCCTGACAATTTCGAAAATAAGCGTGAGGAAAGTCCTGTGTCGTCGTTATCGGGGTTGTAACCCGGCTCTTTTCGCTCGAGAGCCATCAAGGAGTAAGTATCATGAACGCTTCCAAACTCGCCGGATTGTCTCTCTGCGTCGGCCTCGCCGCTTCAGCATTTGCCGCCCCTGCAACCTATCAACGCTATATCGGTACCCCGACAATTGAAGAGGGCGGCGCAATTGCCACCACTCGCGATGGCGGCAGCGTTCTTGCGTGCATCCGACGCACTGCAGCTGGCGGTCCGCGCAACATCGTCGTGATCAAGCTCGATTACACCGGCGCAACCCAGTGGGAACGAGAAGTCCTCTTTCCAAACGATGAGACTCCACTGAGTATCACTCAAACTTTTGACGGTGGCTACGCGCTTGTGGCAGATGTTCCAGGAGTCGGTGCTGGTCTTGGGCTGGGAATCCTCAGACTCAGTCCTGCAGGTGCCTATATGTGGGGTCAGGTGTGGTTCGGAAACCCCACGGGAACAGGCGCCCATGGTGCCAAGATCATTGAAACCGGCACAACCAACAACCTCGTGATCGCTTCCCGCGGTTCATTCGGTGCAGGTGTCGGGCAATTACCTGTGATTATTCAACTGACTCCCGCTGGCGGATTGGTCTGGGCCAATGGCTATGTCGACACCAGATACACAAGCACTCAATTCGGAAGCTTCATGGACATTCGCCCCTTACGCGACCCCTCAGGTGGTCTCAGCTCCGGCTTTGTTGCATGCGGGTGGACTCAAGCCGCCTCAACCGCACCGCGCGAACCGCTTGTGATGTGGGTGAACGGCGCAGGAATCAACACGATTCAAAACACTTACGCGATGCCAGGTGTTGATCGCTACTTCAATGGATTGGACATCCTCCCATCAGGCGAAGTCGCGTTGACCGCGACAGATGCTTCACCCGATTCCTATTACTACAACCTGTCTCCAGCACTCTTCCCTGCGCCGCCCGTGCTGCTGAATCGGTTCAAACCAGCTCACGAGTCAATTCACTCAACCGCGCCTGCAGGTGTCATAATTGGTGGTAACGATATTACCGCTGGCGGAAATGGTGCCCTTGTTCGTGCGGACATGCCATCCGGAACATACACTCATATGTCATACGGGGGCGGATTGGCTGATCGAGTCGATCAAACATCGCCAGCAGTCGATGGCGCCAAGGCAGTTGGAACGATTAACTCATTCACGCACGGCTTGAGCGATATTTGGGCGTTCCGATCAAATCTAGCTCTTCGCACCGGATGTATCGAAGGACCAGTCGGACAACCCAACGCTGTGCAACCCCCGAGCTTGAACCCTGTGCCATTCAACAGAATCGGTCAGCAATTCACTCAGTGGTTCCCGCAAGTTGTCCCTGTTACCGACATCAACACCATCATCTGTCTTAACTGCCCCGCCGACTTCAACGGCGATACCGTAGTCGACTTCTTTGATTACCTTGACTTTGTCGATGCCCTCTCCCTCGGCCTCCCGTCCGCCGACTTCAATGGTGATACCGTGGTCGACTTCTTCGATTACCTCGA
>SXOY01000085.1 GCA_005776545.1 Planctomycetia bacterium
GCACTTGATATGGGAGACCTGAATCGACTGGCCGATGAGTTTGCCTTGAGTGATCGTCAGCTTCGTCGCATTCTTGAGAGCACATTCGGCGTTTCGCCTGTCCAACTTGCGCAGACGAATCGACTGCTGCTCGCCAAGAGACTGCTAACCGAAACGACGCTCAGCGTGAACGATGTCGCGACTGCGGCGGGATTTGGGAGTTCTCGCAGACTTAATGCCCTGCTCAAAGAAAGATATCGATTGACTCCATCATCTATTCGCCGTTCTGCGGGAGACGCTGTACCACATACTGGAGATTCGATTGAAGTCGCGTTGGCATTCAGACCACCATTGGCATGGGAGCACTTGCTCGACTTTCTTGCGGGGAGAGTCATTGCCGGCGTGGAGGCACGCACCGCCAGGGGATACGCCCGAACCGTGAACACGGGAATGCGGAAGGGATGGCTCGAGGTCTATCTCAGGGACGAGCATCATATCGGCGTGCGACTTTCTCATTCGTTGATTGCAGACCTGCCGCGGATATTGGCGAATGTGCGTGATGTATTTGACCTTGAGGCAGAGCCGATGCAGATTGATTCGCACCTAAGCACATCGCCAGTCTTGCGCAAGATCATCGCAAGTTGTCCGGGAGTACGTGTGCCTGGTGCATTCGATGCGTTTGAAATTGGCCTGCGCACCGTGCTTGGACAGCAGGTTTCTGTTGCCGCTGCCACTACGATTTCCGGAAGATTCGCCGCGAGATTTGGCGAAACTATGGAAACTCCCGTAGACGGACTGAGCGTGTTGACCCCAACAGCGGAACGAGTGGCATCGCTTTCGCTTGAACAGATTCGAGACTGCGGCTTACCCACATCGCGCGCTCAATGTGTCCTGGACCTGGCACGAGCGTTTGCAGATCGCCGCTTGAATGTCACAGCGGCAAGCGATCCAGCGGAGATCATGGAGCAGCTTCAATCGATCAAGGGCATTGGCCCCTGGACCGCGAACTACTTTGTGATGAGGACGATGCATTGGCCAGATGCATTTCCAGAATCCGATCTGGGAATCCTCAAGGCCCTTAAGACAAAAAGCGGCGCGGATGCCGCGAAAATTTCGCAGGCGTGGCGTCCCTGGCGGGCATACGCCACCATGTATCTATGGAAAGGTCTGAGCAGCAAGGAGAGCGACGCATGATTACATATTTTGATATAGTCAAAAGTCCAGTCGGACCTCTCACCTGCGCAATGACAGACAACGCGCTCGAAGGGGTGTACTTTGAACACGAGCCGGACACCTTGCTTGAGCTGCGAAAAGACTGGACTAAATCCACAACCAAACTCAGCGCGGTCAGCGGTCAACTGAAGGAGTACTTCGCTGGATCGCGGCGGAAGTTTGACATTCCACTGCATACCCGCGGCACAGCGTTCATGGAATCTGTTTGGGCGGCACTGCGCACCATCGGATATGGAGAAACCTGGAGCTATGGCCAACTCGCCAAACAGATCGGAAATGCGAGCGCATCCCGAGCCGTCGGCCTTGCCAATGGCCGCAACCCGATCTCAATTGTGGTCCCCTGCCATCGAGTCATCGGGGCCAATGGAACTCTCACTGGATTCGGCGGCGGAATAGAGCGAAAGAAGTGGTTGCTTGAATTTGAGGCACGAAACGTAGGAAAGCTGCTGAAGTTCTAGCCTCTGCCTTTGTGCGCTATGACAATTCAACAAGTGACACTCCAAGGCCACCTCAACCTAATACGGCCTTTGTCAAACTCCCCATTTCCTTTCTTGGTGGCATTGATCATTTGGGCGCGGCTGGTTATGGGACGTGTCATGGCCGCGTGATGCCTGTCAGGGTGACTTGTTTTACTTTTCAACCAGATTCGTGATGTCCCCCGAAAGCGAGATTCGCTGTGATGGAAGGACCGGCGGAAAACACAAGCGGAGGATTTCGCAACGAGCGGAAACTCTGACGTTGGAAGTTTTTCGATTCCGTGCCGCGGTTTTGCATGGAGAATCACCATGTCTGGTCAAGCCACAATCCGGTTGATTGCATCTCTCGCCGTTCTTGTTTTCGGAAACGTCTTGTCTGCCGGTCCACTTAATCCACCCGGCGGCCCGGTTACCTCCACCACAAAGAGCTTGGGAGAAGTAGAGCCGCGAGTTGCAGTTAGCCAATCCAACACACCCGGTAATGCCACAAGCCTTTACAGAATCACACAACCTGGTTCGTATTACCTGACTGGGAACATCACTGGAATATCTGGGAAACACGGAATTGAGATAGTCGCAAGCGGCGTCAATTTGGACCTCAACGGGTTTGAGTTAGCTGGCGTAGCAAGCCCGAACATCTGTGACGGCGTACGAACAGGAGTGAACGGATTGTCGAATATCGCGGTGGTCAATGGCACAATACGGAATTGGGGAAATGGAATCAGATTGGACAACTTTCCCGTACAAGGTTGCCGCATAGAAGACATTCGAGCAAGCAACACCGTTTTCAATGTCGGTGCGGGAATCTCCGCAATCATCTCCAGGGTTTCCACACTTGGTGGTGAATACGGAATCTACGCTCAGGATGGTTCAACGATCTCAGATTGCTCGGCACGGAACGCGAGCGAAATTGGAATTGCCACACTTTCAAGCGGCAATGTTACACGGTGCTCTGCGCATAGCTGCCAATTCGGAATCACCGTTGGAAACGCCAGCACCGTAGCACATTGCTCAGCGAATTCGAATGTACTTCAAGGGATCTATACAGGTTTTGGCTGCACAATCTCAAACTGCTCAGCCTATTCAAACGATCTCGAAGGCATCCTCACTGGTCCTGCATGCATAATTCAATCGTGTACAGCCGCACTAAACGGAACGCACGGTATCCAAACCAGTGATGGATGCATAACCACCAACTGTTCGGCGGCGGTGAACGAGGAAAGTGGAATTGTCGTGGCTACTGGTTGTTCAGTCATCGAATGCAACACCCGAGCAAACGAATTCAATGGCATTCAATGCATCGACAAGTGTGTGATTCGAGGCAATACCGCTTCAGATGAGGGACTTTTCCTAGGCGGTGCCGGCATCAGTGTCAACGGAAGTGCCAACCGCATCGAAGGCAATAACAGTGCGGGCTCTTTCTGTGGCATTGAAGTGACGGCAACCGGCAACATCATTATCAAGAATACATGTCGAGGCAACTCTATCAACTGGGATGTCATCGCCGGCAACGTCATATTGGTTGTCCCAGCGGCGTACTCAGGAGCAGGCGTGTTCGGCAATTCTGGCGGCAATGCCCCAGGGTCAGTCGACCCAAACGCCAATTTTTCCTACTAGGACTCAATCGATGAACTGCAAAGGAACCCTCCCAGGAATTAACACTAGCCAACCAAGGCCAATTATTATGCTGCACACACTCACCGTTTGGTCGTCCCGCATAGTTCTGGTATCACTCACCTGCACCTTCTGCAGAGCCGCTAAGGCTCAAACAAATGTCGATTCCGTCAACAAGAACTCCTGGAGCGAGAACTGCGGTTGGATGAACTGGCGTGACTCCGGCGATCCGTCAGGGTCACAGGGCGCCCTCATCGCCGGATCGTTCATGTCAGGAATGATCTGGCATGAGAACACTGGATACATCAACCTCGGAGACGGAACTCCAGTAGATGGTGTCGCATATGCCAATTCTTCGGGCACTGATGCTGGCGTGAACATTCTGGGTGACAATCGCCTGGGGGGATTGGCCTGGGGAGAGAACATTGGCTGGATCAACTTTGGTCCGCACGCGACATTGCCCGGTGCACAACAAGCTCGATTGGACCCTTCAGCAGGTCGGCTCCGAGGGTTCACCTGGGGTGAGAACATCGGTTGGATCAATCTCGATCATTCGACCCATTTTGTTGGGATCGAGTGCACAGCAGATTTCAACCAGGACGGCTTTGTCGATTTTTTTGACTACCTCGACTTTGTCGATGCGTTCTCATCTGAATTAGCTGCCGCGGATTTCAACCAGGATAACCAGATTGACTTCTTTGACTATCTCGACTTCGTTGATGCATTCAGCATCGGATGTTGACCGTAATTACAACACGCATCTCACACTCAACACAGATGGAATTCATGCACACTCAATTGCCTTCCAGGAGTTTCAACTTGCTTACACGAAGAACCGCAGCTCTGACACTTTCACTGGTTGCACTGTTCATCACTGGCGGTCTGTTGTATGCCGGGCCGCTAAACCCTCCCACAGGTCCCATCACATCAACATACAAGACTCTTCAAGAGGTTGAGCCGCGTATTGCATTAAGCTCGGTCAATACGCCCGGCGACGCCAACAGCGTCTTTAGAATCACGCAGCCAGGTTCGTACCACCTGGCCGACAATATCTCGCCTATTTCGGGAAAGCACGGCATCGAGATCGCGGCGAGCAACGTGACAATTGACTTGAACGGATTTGAACTTCTAGGTGATCCAGCATCAGGCGATCTCGATGGAATAACGGTCGCGATTAATGGGTTGACAAATATTTCAATCTCGAATGGCTCGGTGCGCGGGTGGAGTGGCTTTGGAATCCAGTTGGGTACCGCCTCCGACTTCAGAATTGAGGAAATACTCGCTGAGGCTAACACCGGCGGCGGGATCTTCGTCGGCAATGGCGGTGCAATAACACGCTGCACAGCATACGGCAATGGGTACTCCGGCATTGTGGCTGGCGAAGGAAACATTATTTCCAATTGCTCGGCGCGCTTCAATCTCAATGATGGAGTTTCCACTGCCTCAAATTGCATCGTTACCAACTGCGCCTCCTACAACAACTATTGGGATGGAATCTCGGTTACTTTTGGATGTTCGATTACACTCTGCGCTACAAACGGCAACGTAAACGCGGGAGTGACTGCAAATGAAGACTCCATCCTATCTCATGTAACATCTGCCGGTAACAACACTGGAATTGCCGCATATGTTCGCTGCTCAGTCATCAACTGCGTCACTCAAAGTAATCATGTCAACGGTATCGTCTGTACGTCTGGTTGCGTAATCCGTGGAAATTCCTGCAACGACACCCACGGCGGCGATGGCGTTTCTGTCGGCATTCATGTAATCGGTTCTAACTGTCGTATCGAAAACAACAGTTGCATGACGAACGACTTGGGATTCCGGATCGAAAATCCTGGCAACCTCATCCTCAAGAACACTTGCTCAGGCAACATCACCAACTGGTCCATAGCGGCAGGCAATGCTCTTGGTCCAATTGTGGTTGCCTCGCCAAGTGCATCTCTCTTTTCCGGCGACAGTTCTCCGGAGTCCATCGGCAGTACTCACCCAAATGCCAATTTCACACGTTGATATCGCGCTCCCACCCTTTACTCAAAGGAACCCCGCAATGACAAACCGAAATACTCGCACTCGTTCAATCGTCTTTCTTGCCGCAACAGGTCTACTTCTCACAGGGGCGATGCTCTATGCCGGCCCTCTGGTTCCGCCTGCTGGCCCGGTCTCTTCGACCTATAAGACACTTCACGAGGTTGAGCCGCGGAAGGCTATCAACACAATCAACACTCCCGGCGATAGCAACAGCACGTTCAGGATTACGCAACCTGGCTCTTATTACCTCACACGCAACATCAATGGCGCCCCTGGCAAGCACGGAATCAAGATCGAGGCCTCTGGCGTTACCGTCGATCTCAATGGGTTCGACGTCGTAGGTTTGACAAACACAGGGGGTCTTGTTGATGGAGTGCGAGGGGTCAGTCCCTACAGCAGCATCAAGGTGATCAATGGTTCAGTCCGGAATTGGGGCTCGGATGGAATAAACCTCTTTGATGTTACCAATTCCGTTGTCGAGGAAGTGCTTGCAAGCGGCAATGGGAGCAATGGCATTTCAATCGGCATTTGTAGCACAATCTCGAACTGTTCATCGATGGCGAACACTGGCTACGGGATTCGCCCCAACGCCAATTGCACCATTTCGAACTGCGCTGCGACTGAGAACACGCTCGATGGAATCGGCGCAGTCGGGGCTTGTGTCATCAGGGAATGTGCAGCATCTCAAAACCGCAATGGAATCAGAGCCTTTATCGGCGCGACAATCGACAACTGTTCCGCCGGCTCAAATTCCATCAATGGGATAAAAGTCTCTCTTGATTCATCCGTTGCCTCCTCGTCCGTTAGAGGCAACGGTGCTTCGGGAATACAAGTTGAAGTCTCCGACTGCCAGATCACCGATTGCACTGCCCAGTATAATTCCCAAAATGGAATCTGGTGCGACGATAATAACGTCATTCGCGGCAACACCTGCGACATGAACGGCTTTCCAGGGACCGGCGCAGGGGTTTTTGCAGTTGGGGATAGAAACCGAATTGAAGGCAACAACTGCACAGGTGGCAGTCGCGGCATTGATGTCGTCGGGATAGACAACATCATCGTCCAGAATACCTGCCGCAGAAACCCAATCAATTGGAATATCCAGGCAGGTAACTCCTACGGCCCCACGGTTGTCACGCCGGGCGGAGCCAATGTCTTTGGCAATTCTGCTCCCGATACCCTCGGCAGCACTCACTCCAATGCGAATTTTACATATTTTGTATATTAAATTACGTTTTGAAGGGACAGATATCATGTCAACACAATCACATATGACTATCGGCCTTTCTGTCTCAGCGTTGGCATTGCTCATCACCGGCGGCATTCTCTACGCCGGACCGATCAACCCACCCGAGCCATTCGTTGGTTCTACCGCTAAGACACTCAGCGAGATCGAACCACGAACCGCTATCAATGCCGCCAACACTCCCGGTGACACGGATAGTCTTTTTGTCATCACCCAACCCGGCTCATACTATCTGACCGGTAACATCACAGGCGTTGTGGGTAAACGCGGTATAGAACTTGCCGCGAGCGGCGTAACTCTGGACCTCAACGGATTTGAGGTCGTGGGTGTCGCGGGAAGCCTGGACGGCATTACCTCTGCAGGCGCCATCCTGCTGAACATCTCGATCAAGAATGGCTCGGTGCATGATTGGAGTGGAATTGGCATTGACTTGGGATTTGTTTCCAACTTCCGAGTGAAGGACATTCGCGCTGGAGGGAATGCCGGCCAAGGCATCAGCGGCGGGCATGGCGGCGTGATCACGAACTGCATCGCCTACGAGAATGAAAGCCACGGCATTCAGACACAGCGAACCACCTCCATTGACAACTGCTCCGCATTTTCGAACGTTCTAGATGGCATTTCCGCAGGCATTGACTGCACCATCACACACTGTGTTTCGAGTAACAACGACGAAAATGGAATCCTCGCCGGTGTCGGATGTGCAATCACATCATGTTCAACGTACGACAACACCAATGCCGGGGTGGTTGCGTATGAATGCTGTGTTATCTCAAACACCTCGGTCTCGTTCAGTTCGTACGGCATTCTCGCGTATTCCGGATGCACTATCCTCAACTGCACCGCCCAGCACAACTATGTCGACGGTATCAATTGTGTTGATGGCTGCGTCATCCGCGGGAATTACTGCTATTGGAATGGATACGGCGGAGGCTCTGGTGCGGGCATTCGTGTTACTGGGTTTGACTGCCGTATCGAAAGCAACAAGTGCTTTGCGGGCGCAACCGGCGTTGAAATTGAAAATCCAGGCAACATACTTTTGAAAAACACATGCTCTCTGAACTCTCCGAATTGGATAATCTCTCAAGGCAATGCATTTGGACCCATCGTAGTTACGCCCTATGGCGTCAGTGCCAGCGGCAACTCAGCTCCTGACTCATTAGGCACCAGCCACCCCAATGCGAACTTCACATATTGAACACACAAACAGAATTATTCGTTTTCTGAGGATCTCCGAAATGACAACCCGCAACACACGCCTTCGCACGGTCCTTTCCCTCACTGCATTCAGCTTGCTGATCACCGGTGCGCTGCTCTATGCTGGGCCGCTTCTCCCACCCTCTGGGCCAGCCTCCTCCACATACAAGACTCTTAGCGAAGTGGAGCCTCGCCGGGCGATCAACGAAACCAACACACCCGGAGACGCCGACAGCCTCTTCAAGATCACGCAACCCGGTTCCTATTACCTCACCGGAAATGTCTTCGGTACCTCCGGAAAGCACGGTATCAAAATCGAATCGTTCAACGTCACCATTGACCTCTGCGGATTCACTTTGTTTGGAATGTCGAGCGTAGGAGGTCTGGTTGATGGAATACACTGCTTCAACAACACTCACAGCATCAAGGTGACAAATGGCTGCATCCGAGGATGGGGCGAAGATGGTCTGGATCTGCTAAACGCACACACATGCTGCATTGAGTCTGTGCTCTCGAGCGAAAATGGAGGCGATGGCATCAAAGCTGGCAATAGCAGCACGATCTCGAATTGTTCGTCGAAAGCGAACGGCGCCTTCGGGTTCAGATGCCTGGATTCTTGCAGTTTGTCGAACTGCACAGCGCATTACAACACCGGGTACGGAATATTTGTGGACTACGGATGCGTCATTGCCGACTCTACAGCGTCTCACAATCTCGCGAGCGGAATCCATACCCGCGGCAACTCCACGATCTCGAACTGCGTTGCAAACGTTAACTCTCTTCACGGAATAAGCGCCAACTTCTCATCCAATGTCACGCTCTCCTCTGCTCGATCCAACGGCGGTGCAGGAATCAGCGTCAACTATTATGGACTGATCGCCGACTGCACCGCACAACTTAATTCTCAAGATGGTATTCGATGCATTAATGCATGTGACATCCGCGGAAACACCTGCGACAACAACGGCACCGGCATCGCCGTCTCAGGATTGGACAACCGAATCGAAGGCAACAACTGCACCCACGGCACTCGCGGCATCGACATCACAGGGTGGGCCAACGTCATAGTCCAGAACACATGCAGTGGAAACAATCTCAATTGGAATATCGCTCAGGGCAATAGCTATGGCCCAATTGTGGAAACACCTCCTGGTGCCAGCGTGCTCGGCAATTCCGCGCCGGAGTCGCTCGGCAGCACGCATCCCAACGCCAATTTCACTTATTGAACCCAGATCATACAAAGGACTTCCATCATGACCCCTCAGCACTCACCGATGACCTTTGGCCTTTCGCTCGCAACGCTCGGCTTGCTCATCACCGGCGGCATTCTTTACGCTGGCCCCCTCAGCCCTCCAGTTGGCCCGGTTACCTCAACCGCCAAGACCCTCGGTGAAGTTGAGCCGCGAATTGCCATCAACCAGGCAAACACCCCTGGCGCCCCTACTTCACTCTTCAACATTACCCAACCGGGTTCCTATTACCTGACCGGAAATATTTCGGTCGTCGGGAAGCACGGAATTAACATCCTTGCCAGCAATGTCACCATAGACCTCAACGGCTTTGAGCTACTCGGCTCAACGACTACGAGTGGCTTCGATGCGGTAGTCTGCAGCATCGCTTCCCAATCCAACATTACCGTGCTCAATGGTTCCGTCCGCAACTGGGGCCGGGATGGAATCAACTTAGGAGATTCTCCCGTTACCGGATGCCGCGTAGAGGGTGTGCGAGCAAGCGGCAACGCTCGCATCGGTATCTATGTCGGTACTTCTTCTCAGGTCTCTCGTTGCTTCGGCTCTGGTGGCGAATATGGAATCCTCACTCGTGGAAGTTCAACCGTTTCTGAGTGTACAGCCACCGCCGCCACCGTGGGTATCTATGTCGAAAGCGGCTCAGTCGTCAATCAATGCGCTGCCTTTGCATGTCAAGCATTTGGAATCCAGGCCCTCGCCGGCAGCTCGGTGACTAACTGCACTGCCTACAACAACGAAAATATCGGCATCTTGGTTGACCGCGGGGGTTTGGTCGCAGATTGCACTCTGCAAGACAACCTGGTTTGTGCAATCCAATGCGAAAGCCATTGCGTGGTCCGCGGCAACTCTTGCACAGAAAACGATGGCTTTTCAAGCACTTGCATTCTCGTGGGTGGAGAGAGCAACCGCGTAGAAAACAACTCCTGCGCTCGAGCTCGCTACGGCATTGCCGTCTATGGAACCGGTAGTGGTATCGGCCGCAAAAACATCATAATCGGAAATTCCTGTACCGACAACAATCTTGTTGGCGGGTGGGGAATCAGGATTTTCACAGGGGACAATCGAATAGAAGGGAACATCTGCAACAATGCCGAAGGTGGAATCTCCGTTTCAGGGACGCGAAACGTCATTGTCGGCAACAGCTGTTCGAACAACAGCCTCAACTGGTCGGTGAATCCGGGAAACTATTGCTTGGTCGTCCAAGGCATTCCCACCAACGCACTTATTAATGGGAATGCCGGCGGTGTATCCCCTGGCTCCAGCGACCCCAACGCAAATTCTTCTTTCTAAGTTGCTTACCGCACTTTTTTTGCTAGATCAAACCTCGATTCTGGAGAATCCTAATGCCCCACCAAATCGCCCCATCCCGGAACATCCTCTCGCTCTCCGCACTTGCTTTGCTCATTACGGGAGGCCTTCTCTACGCTGGTCCGCTCACTCCACCCGCTGGACCAGTTGCGTCGACTTCTAAGACTATTGGTGAAGTTGAGCCGCGAATGGCAATCAATTCAATCAATACTCCCGGTGACAGCGACAGTCTCTTCAAGATCACCCAGCGCGGTTCGTATTACCTGACCGGGAACATCACCGGCGTTGCCAACAAACATGGTATTGAAATCACTGCCAGTGGTGTGACGCTTGATCTCAACGGATTCGACCTAGTTGGCGTCCCCGGAATGGGAGAGTTCGACGGGGTACGTTCTGCCGCGTCAACGCTGACCAACATCGCCGTGATCAATGGCTCGGTCCGCAACTGGGGACTAATGGGAATAAACCTCGGTAATTTTCCCGTCATTGGTGGACGCGTCGAAGGCGTAGATGCCAGCGGGAACTTTCGTGCTGGGATCTACGGCGCTAACACAATGGTGAGATGCTCAGGCACAGGTGGAGAGTACGGTATCTATTCCGGATTCAACGCGACTATCTCGGACTGCATGGTGTCGGGCAACTCTTTGTACGGCATCTTTGCCAATGCCGGTTCTACCTTGACCAACTGTGTGGCTTGCAACAATACCGGCGACGGCATTGTCGCTGACATCGGCAGCACAGTCACCAACTGCTCGACATACGGCAACTCTGGTAACGGCATCATCGCCTACAGCTGCACGGTCATCGATTGCACCAGTCGGTCCAACATCCTTGACGGAATTCGGTGCTCCTTGTCCTGCCTGATCCGTGGCAACAGCTGCGTGAATAACGGCAACCTCGGCGACGGCGCTGGCATCCACGCAACGGGTATCGACAACCGCATCGAGGGAAACAACTGCACCGGTGCCGACCGTGGCATCCAGGTAGATTCCGGCGGCAACTTCATCGCCAGAAACACCTGCCGAAACAACCCGCTCAATTGGGATGTGGTGGCGGGCAACGTCATCCTGGTTGTCGTCGGCAACAACGCCCCGGCTGTGAACGGGATCGCGGGCGGCGCTGCCCCGGGTTCCACCGACCCCAACGCCAACTTCACATATTAAGCCGTCCTCACAAAAAACCTGATTCACCAGCATGGAGCCTCAACATGTCTAGCAAGAACTCCGCAATCCGTCCCTCCCGCGCCATCCTCTCCCTCTCCGCACTCACTTTGCTCGTTACGGGGGCCGTGCTGTACGCCGGCCCGCTCGATCCCCCCGCCGGACCGGTGACCAGCACCTACAAGACACTCTCCGAGGTCGAGCCCCGAACCGCCATCAACGCCAACAACACTCCCGGCGACGCTGATAGTCTTTTCAAGATCACCCAGCCCGGATCCTACTACCTCACCGGGAATATCACCGGCGTTGTGGGCAAGCACGGCATCAAGATCGTTGCCAGCGGCGTAACGCTCGACCTCAACGGATTTGATTTGGTGGGGGTTGCGGCGATGGGCAGTTTCAGCGGCGTGATTGCCCAGGCACCCCTCCTGACTAACATCGCGGTTGTCAACGGCTCGGTGCGGTCCTGGGGCTATATCGGAGTAGACCTCGGTTCAAGCGATGTCAAAGGAGGCCGAGTTGAAGGCGTTCGAGCCAACGGGAATGCGCTTACAGGTATCAACGGCGGCGCCACCATCGTCCGATGTGTGGGTACGAACGGGCAATTCGGCATTACTTCCGGATCCAACGCCACTATTTCGGAATGCTCGGCCTCAGGCAACTCCCTGGACGGCATCTATGCTAATTCCGGATCTACCGTGAGCAACTGCTCGGCCAGCAACAACGGCCGCGACGGCATCGATAGCGCGAGCGGATGCACCATCATCACATGCTCGGCCATAAGCAACGCAGGCGCTGGCATCGATACCGGTGCCGGCTGCACCGTCACCAACTGCTCGGCATACTTCAACAGCTTGGAAGGCATCACGGTCGGAGCTGGCAACACCGTGGAAAGCTGCACTGCTCGTGGGAACGGCATTGATGGTATCCTGTGCCCGTCGTCCAACGTGATCCGCAACAACACATGCGCGATGAACGGCATCAATGGCGACGGCGCGGGCATTCACGTCACCGGCATCGACAACCGAATTGAGGGCAACAACTGCACAGGTGCCGATTGCGGCATCCGAGTGATTTCCAACGGCAACTTCATCGCCAAAAACACCTGCCGAAACAACCCGCTCAATTGGGATGTGGTGGCGGGCAACGTCATCCTGGTTGTCGTCGGCAACAACGCCCCGGCCGTGAATGGGATCTCCGGCGGCTCTGCCCCTGGTTCGTCCGACCCCAACGCCAACTTCACATATTAAGCCGTCCTGTCACAAAATCTGATTCACCAGCAAGGAGCCTCAACATGATTAGCAAGAACCCCCCAACCCGCCCCTCCAGCACCATCCTCTCCCTCTCCGTTCTCACTTTGCTCATCACCGGCGGCATTCTTTACGCTGGTCCGCTTACTCCACCTGCTGGCCCAGTTGCATCCACTACAAAAACCCTCGGTGAAGTCGAACCACGAATTGCTGTCAATGCAGTCAACACGCCTAGCGATGGCAACTGCCTTTTCAAGATCACTCAGCCCGGCTCTTATTACCTGACGAGCAACATCAATGGTGTCGCGGGAAAGCATGGTGTCATCATCGCTGCCGAGGGCGTGACTCTGGACTTAGGTGGCTTTGAAATGGCTGGTTTGCCTGATATGGGCGGTTTTGACGGCGTCATGTGCAGCACTCCCAATAAGAGCAACATTACCGTACTCAATGGCTCATTGCGCAATTGGGGCAGAGATGGTATCAACCTGGGTGATTTTGAGGTCAGCGGATGTCGGGTCGAGGGAGTACATGCACGCGGCAACGCGCGTGCCGGAATCTACGTAGGAAATACATCTCAAGTCTCGCATTGCTCCGGATCGGGTGGTGAATACGGCATTCTTACCCGCAAAGGATCGACCGTCTCAGAATGCTCTGCCACCGCTGCAAGCCTTGCGGGTATTTACGTCGAAACCGGTTCAACAGTGAATCAGTGCGCCGCAACTTCATGTGTCGGCTTCGGCATCACCGCCCTCGACGGTAGCTCTGTCGTTGATTGTACTTCGCATAGCAATGACGGCTTTGGTGTCAAAGTTGACCGTGGGGGCCTCATCTCCAACTGTTCAGCTAACCTCAACACCAATGATGGGATTCAGGCCAGCACTGGATCGACCGTCTCCAACTGCATAGCCCGATCCAATGGTCGTCACGGAATCCTGGGCTCGAGTGCCTGCGTCATCCGCGGCAATACATGCACAACCAACGGCACAATACAGTCTACTGGAGCTGGTATACGTGCCCAAGGTAATGATAACCGCATAGAGGAAAACCATTGCAACTGGTCGGATATCGGAATCAATGTGGAAGGCTCCCGGAACCTCATTTTCAGAAACACTTGTGCAGCTAACACCATAAACTGGGAAATCAGTACCTCCAATATTTGCTTTGTGGTCTTCGCAAATCTCGCCCCGCCAATCTCCGGCAGTTTTGGCGGCACCGCACCAGGTTCCACCGACCCAAACGCCAATTTCTCCTATTGACCCCAATTCAATCGCATGTCCCGCATTTCCTGATCAGGTCGGTTTAGTACCCATCCCAATTTGCAACTCCAAATTCACATACGTTAAGTTCAGAAAAACTGAAATATTCGTGATGTCCTTGTACCAGTTGTCTCGCTATGGAAGTAGCTCATGCGAGCAAACAGTCTGGCCCCTTCCCGTTTCGTACGGATGGGAACACCAATCCTGAATCAGTAATTCATGAGGAGCCTCACAATGGCACGTTTCAGAACCCCAACAGTCGTTTCACTCTCCGCACTCGCCCTCCTGGTCGCAAGCGGAATTCTCTACGCTGGTCCACTCACACCTCCTGCTGGACCAGTTACATCCACGACCAAGACTCTGGGTGAAGTGGAGCCACGAACTGCGGTCAATGCAATCAACACACCAGGTGATGCCAACTCACTCTTCAGGATCACCCAACCAGGTTCATATTACCTGACCGGCAACATCACCGGTATCGCCGGAAAACACGGCGTCGTCATCACCACCAGCGGCGTAACACTTGATCTCAACGGCTTTGACCTGGCCGGCACGCCTGGCATGGGTGGTTTCGACGGCATCGTATGCGTCAATAATAATCAGAGAGACATTTCAGTGCTCAAAGGCTCAGTGCGCAACTGGGGAAGACACGGTATCAACTTGGGAGAGTTTGTCGTCACCGGAGGTCGTATTGAAAACGTCAACGCCAGCGGCAATGCCAACGTCGGCTGCTATGCCGGCGGCTCCACAACCGTTTCAAGTTGCACAGCCAATGGCGGCAACTATGGCATTCTCGCGCGGGCTGGATCTACAATCTCAGACTGTTCAGCCACCAATGCCAATATCGCTGGAATCTACGCCGACTCCTCTTCGTTGTTTAACTGCTCCGCATTCGGCAACGAATCTGACGGCATCCAAGCCGTCGATTCCTGCATCGTGACAAATTGCTCGTCTCGCTCTAATACCCGTCACGGAATCCTGTTGACCAACGGAAGCACCGTTAGCGACTGTACCACTAGGGAAAATGGCGGATCGGGAATCCAGTGCCGACATAGCAACGTCCTTCGCAAAAACAACAGTTTCAATGATGGATATTTGGACTTTACGGCCGCTGGCATTCACGTACTGGAAGGCGATAACCGAATCGAAGGAAACAACTGCACATACTCAAGTCAAGGATTCCGCATTGATGGAGCCTCAAACTTCATCGTTCAAAACTCCTGCCGCAACAACGGCCTCAATTGGAACGTGGCCGAAGGCAACGTGATCTGGGTCGTTCAGGGCTTTGCCGCCTCTGGTTTCAGTGGTAATTCTGGCGGTAGTCCGCTTGGTTCAATTGATGGCCACGCCAATTTCACCTACTAATCAAGGCCACTTTTTGGTTGACGGCCCGATAATCGACCGCCGGAAAGTTGCCACTCTCTCGAAATACGACCTGCCGCAGCATGTACACTTCAACCAATTCCAATCCCCATACCTCCAGATTAGGCTAGTAATTTAAGATCCAATCTATTAGGATACAGACTATGCGAACTCCATTGATCATCAGCTTCACCGCCATCTCAGTCACGCTGATTGCCTCGGCCGCACGCGCTCAGACCAACATCGATCTCAACAACAAATACTCCTGGGGCGAGAACATCGGTTGGATGAACTGGCGAAATGCTGGCAGCCCCAGCGGCAATCAGGGCGCGATCATCGCAGGCAGTTTCATGTCAGGCTTTGTCTGGTGTGAAAATGTCGGGTACGTCAATCTCGGCGATGGCACTCCCGCAAACAGTTCTTCTTATGCCAACGCCACCGGCGCAGACTTTGGTGTAAACATTCTCGTCGACAGTCGACTCGGCGGTTTGGCGTGGGGCGAGAACATCGGCTGGATTAACTTTGGACCATTTGCCACTCTCCCCGCCGCCCAACAAGCTCGATTTGACACCGCTGCCGCCCGAGTCCGCGGCTATGCCTGGGGCGAAAACATCGGCTGGGTCAATCTCGATGATGCCAATCACTATGTTGGCATCACATGCCCTGCAGATTTCAATCTCGATGGCATCGTCGACTTCTTCGACTACCTCGATTTCGTGCAGGC
>SXOY01000086.1 GCA_005776545.1 Planctomycetia bacterium
GATATCCCTCGTTGCTCGAAAAGGGGGTTCCGTTGCGGCAACTGGCGCAGTTATTAACACAATCAATGACTTCGCGATTTCTCAGACTGGCGCGGTGGCGTTCCGAGTAGTTCTCACTGGTGGCCCAGTTACGTCCGCCGATGACACGTGTATTCTGTATTCGACCGGCGGCATCACATCCATCGCAGGTCGCGAAGGAACGTTGTTGCCAGCGGTCTCCGCAACTGCGAAGATCGGTGATCTGGCAAGCGGCCCGCTTGTCGCACCATCGCTCGGGCTTGCCGAAGCGGTGGCTTCGCTCACGGGCGCTGGATCTGGTTCAACCAATACGCTTTTTCGTTTCACCGGTGCAGGACCGCAGATTATCGCTCGCGCCAAAGCCGCGGCACCTGGTCAGACGGCTGGTATAACATTTCTAGATATTCCGCAAATCACAAGCGCGAATTCCATGGGCACTTCTGTGTTCCAGGGAACTCTCACCGGGCCTGGAGTCAATACTGGAACCAACGTCGGAATCTGGCAGGGCTGGCCTGGCAATGTGACGTTGGTGATTCGTCTCAATACCTACGCGGCAGACACCGGCCTTTCATTTCAAGCTCTCACAAGTTCCCCCGCGGTGAATGATGCGGGTGTGATTGCGTTCGGGGCCTCGCTCTGGGGCGCAGGCTCAAGTCCCACCAACAGCTCAGGAATATTCAAACTCGCCAGTGGAACCCACTCGGTGTTGGCTCGGGCGGGCGAACTCGTGCCTGATCTTTCAGATGGCACTGTGTATGCTGTGGACGCTCCCAGCCGCGTCCTTATCAACAACACTGGCAAAGTGTTCGTCCGAATGCGTTCTATCACAAGCGCTGTCTCACGCGATGGTCTGTTTGTGTTCCGCCCAAATGGAACAATGTCGACTCTGTTGCGTGAGGGAGACAGCCTGCAACTCAGCCCAGGTGATGTCCGCACTATTTCCGCCCTTTGGCTGGCAAGCTCAGGAAATTCAAGTGGTGCAGATGGTCGAGGCTCTGCAATCGGCGGCACCGAAACACTCGTCGCCCAACTTGCCTTTGCTGAAGGAGGCAACGCCATCGTTCAGATTTTCGGCGGTTGCGCGGCGGACTTCAACAATGATAACGAAGTTGATTTCTTTGACTATCTTGATTTCGTTGATGCTTTTTCGATGAATCTGTCAGATGCCGACTTTAACGGCGATGGGGTAATCGACTTCTTCGATTACCTTGATTTCGTTGACGCCTTTTCCTCGGCCTGTTGATCCGACACAGCAGGGAGTTTCACGCTAGCATTATGCCATGAAACTCCCCACCGATCGCGTCAAACAACTCCGTAGTTTCTACGACGGACGACCCGTCTGTGTAACTGGCGGCGCAGGTTTCATCGGTGGCCATCTCGTTGACACACTGCTGGGCTGTGGCGCGATTGTTTCGGTTATTGATGATCTTTCCAATTCGACGCTTGAACACCTGGCAACCTTGCTCGAGTTTGAACCTGCTCGCATGCGATTCGTGCACGGATCAATCCTGGATGATGAAGCTCTCACCGAGGCAATCAAGGGTTGTAAAACAGTTTTTCATCTTGCCGCCATTGGATCAGTACCGCGTTCAATTGAAGACCCTCGCCGCAGTTTTGCGGTGAATGCCACGGGCACGCTCCGAGTACTCGATATTTCGCGGCAGCAAAAGGTTCAACGCGTTGTGCTGAGTTCATCAAGTTCAGCATATGGCGATGAAGTTGCGCTCCCCAAAGTCGAAACTTCTCCACCCCGGCCTATGAGTCCTTATGCCGCGAGCAAAGTCGCCGCAGAACATCTGGTTTCCGCCTGGACTCAGAGCTATGGACTGTCTGGTGTGTCACTTCGCTATTTCAATGTCTTCGGCCCGCGTCAGAGCGCCGAATCTCAATACTCAGCAGTTGTTGCTGCGTTCGCCGCCCGCCTGCTGAACGGCGAATCCCCGCACATCTTCGGTGATGGCATGAGTTCCCGCGACTTCACGTTTGTCGGGAATGCAGTCCTGGCCACCATGCTCGCCGGTGCAACCGATCGACCTCTGAAAGGCGAAGTAATAAATGTCGGCACTGGTCAGCGAACCGATGTCGCCCGGCTCGCTTCACTCATGGCAGAAGCAGTGGGGCGTCCCCACCTCAAGCCAACGCTCCATCCTGGTCGCGTTGGCGATGTCCGCCACTCCCAGGCAGACCTCGGCCGCGCTCGCGAAATCCTGGGCTATGAGCCAGTGACCAAACTCGAAGATGGCCTGCGCGAGACGATGGAGTGGTACAAATCACACATCGAAGCCAAGCGATAAACCTCAATCAAAATTGGGTGTAATTCGAATCCCTGATGGCAGGCATTGCACATCCATGTATTGCCGCAGATACACATCTCTTCCGACATCTGGCTCAAAGTCGCTGAGCGGCAGACCGTTCGCCTGATTTTCAATGACAAAGATGTTATCGCGATGCGACCGCGTTCCGTTCACCGCCACGCCATAGGTCACCGGAAGTGTATCTGGAGATGGATCATTTTCAAAACTTACATGCCCATCATTAAACCCGATATTCCCCGCCCACCGAGGGGACTTTCCAAAAATGCGAATCGAAGTGGAGTCTGTTCCAGTTGGACCGGGAGCCAGTCTCCACCCACCCGCACTTCCCTCATATTGTGGCCCGCGATTTGAAAACACTGCCTCTGAACTTGAAAATGTCGTAGCCCACATCGTCAAGCGACGTCCAAACAACGTCGTATGTGCAAAGCTGGTATTGGCGGTAAACGCGCCGCGGCGGCCGCCACCGACACCCGTCGCGCCCACCTCGCCAGGCATTCCAGAGAAGCCCGGATCCCACAACGCCTGATCCGGCATCGCCGCACGATCTGGCGCCCCATATTGATATCCGTCATCGACCGCATATCGCTGCTTATCAACTTCTGCGGCACTCACGAGTATCTGGACGGGCATGTATCCATTGAATACCAGAATCGAGAGCATGTTGCCAGTATTGTCTTTTTCGATGCTGCACGTCGCCCCCATTGTCGCGTTATTGCGGTCGTGCCTGCTCGGAGTCGGATACTCATCTTTGTTGCTGCCACCCCAGATCGCCATGCCCTGCACCAAACTGCGGATCGAAGTCGAATCCTTCAACTGCCTCGCGGCTTGCCTGGCTTTGGAAAGTGATGGCATCAGAATACTGATCAACACGCTGATAATCGCGATGACAACCAGAAGCTCGATAAGGGTGAAGGCATGTGGGCGACGGTGCATAGATTTCTCTTGTACGGGCAGGACCAGTTCAGGTTGCAGAACGATCCACAAAGGGAAAGATTACTCTATTTCGGCTCAATCTGTCTCAAAAGTCTCAGTTCTTTTGTCCCCTGCAGGTTCATCCAGAGCATCGCGAGAGCCGCAGTAACGCTCCAGGCCCGCACCGCATGCCGAGTGCCCGGAAACTGGAATCGCCGCGTATCGGACCTGTTTTCGCCCATATTCACGCTTATCCACACTGTCCCAACTGGCTTCTCAGGGGTGCCCCCATCTGGTCCGGCGACACCGGTGATGCTGACCCCAATATCCGCCCCTGTTGCCGCTCGCCCTCCAACTGCCATCGCGGCAGCAGTCTGAGCGCTGACCGCTCCAAATGTCCCCAAACTACTTGTCGGAACTCCAACCAGTCGGGACTTCAGGTCATTGGAATAGGTCAAAAATCCGCCAACAAACGCCGCGGAAGACCCGGGAACTTCGGTCAGGGCCGCACCAAGCATGCCACCCGTGCAGCTCTCGACAACACACATAGTGAGTTTCCGGGTGATCAGAGCCTGGATAACCGCCGCGGCAAGGGAATTGTCAGTGGTCGAAAAGACGTAGGGGGCCAGTCTGGAAGAAATGTCCTGTTGGGTGGATGCCAGCAACGCATCCGCATCGGCAGAATTGAGCGGACCCTGATATCGCAATCGGCAGGAGACGATGCCGCCGCTGGCGGTGGTCCCGACCAATGGGTTGCGGTCCCGGTCCATCAATGGCCCGAGCCGCATCGCAATATCCGATTCCCCCAGGCCCACTGTTCCCATCACGCGCGTTCGAATCATCACATCCATCCGCACTTGCAACCGCGGCAGGATCTGATCCGCAAACATCGGCTTTAACTCACCCGGCGGCCCGGGCGCACAGAAACAATCCGCATTTCCGACCTTGCAGACGAAGCCCGGTGCTGTCCCATTTGGATTCGCAATCGCGCTTCCACGCGAGGGTCTCAGCGCCTGCACGCGATTGATCGGCGGCATTACTCGTTGGCGTGCCGCATAGAACTTCTCAATCTGCGACAGGCTTTCAGCATCTTCAACAAGCGTGTCGCCCGCCGCCGCCGCAACCGCTGCTCGCGTCAAATCATCCGCAGTCGGCCCGAGGCCCCCGCTTGAAATAATGAGATCAACCTGTGTCGAAAGCCGCTTCAGCGCTGCGACATGCAATGCGAGATTATCTGGAACAGTGACATGTTCCACTACGTCAATCCCAACCGCAGCAAGCTCGTTGCTCAACCACTGCGAATTGGTATCTAATGTCTGACCCAGCGTCAGTTCATCGCCGATCGACAGAATCGCGGCAGTGGTGTGCGACATAATCAGTTACTGCGGCTTGCGACTTGTCTCAATCCAGCACGCCTGCGTGTGCCGCACGATCGCACCGGTCGATGCATAGATCACCTGCTCGGCGATGTTGGTGCAGTGATCGGCGATCAACTCGCACAACGCCGCGACCTCGTGCAGTCTGAACGCAAAGTCCACGCTCATCGTGCCTGCCGCGATCTTCTTCTCCGCATCTCGCACTACTTCTACCTTAAACCGTGCAATAGCGTGCTGGCTCTGCAGCACGATCTTCGCCAGCGGCGCATCTTTGCGGGCAAATGACGCGTTGACATCTCGAAGCACACCGATGACGCTGTTCGCCATGATTCGGAACGTTTCCGGGAACGCATTGGTTGCATCTTGACTTACAAACGCCGTGACATCCACACCCGCATCCGCGATCCGCTCAAGCTCGTTATTAATCTTTACAATCGTCAGAATCCATCGCAACTCCGCCTCTGTCACACCGCTGGACGTCCGCGTCAACCCCGTCAACAAGCTCACCGCCCGCTGCTCAAGCGCCACATCCACCGCATCGACCTCATCATCCAACTTCGCCGCCTCCGCCGCCTTGGCCGAGCTTCTTTGAAACAACGCCTCAAAGCTGGCTTCAAGCTGCCGCTGCACGCGCGTGCCCTGCGTCACAAGCTCCTGCGTCAAGTCTTCAATCTGTTTCTGATGGTCGCTCAACGGTGCTCCGATCAAGTTAGACACGCTACAGGGTATCGCCTCTCCCGCCCCGAGGCATTGGGCGTTCCTACCCTGATTCTCAATCTGGAGATTCGCAATGACTTTTGAGATCCAATCCGTCCATGCCCGCCAAATCCTCGATTCCCGCGGCAACCCCACGCTTGAGTGTGATGTCCACCTGGCCTCCGGGTTCATGGGCCGCGCGGCCGTTCCCTCGGGCGCATCGACCGGCGAACACGAAGCCTGCGAACTTCGCGATGGCGACAAGAAGATCTATGGCGGCAAGGGCGTCCTCAAAGCTGTCGACAACGTGAACAGATTGATCGCCCCCGAACTCATCGGCATGGACGGCGGCAACCAGGTCGGTATCGATACGCACCTGCTCATGCTCGATGGCACCGCCAACAAATCCAAACTCGGCGCCAACGCCATCCTCGGTGTCAGCATGGCCGTCGCCAAAGCCTGCGCGGAAGCCAGCGGCCTACCCCTCTATCGCTATCTCGGCGGCCCGGGCGCTCGCACGCTGCCCGTCCCCATGCTCAATGTCTTGAACGGCGGCAAGCACGCCGACAGAACTGTCGACTTCCAGGAATTCATGGTCCAGCCCTGGGGCTTTGATTCCTTCGCCGAAGGTTTACGAGCCGGCGTCGACATCTACCACGCACTGAAAAAAGTTCTCCACGACAGCCACCTCTCGACCGGCGTCGGCGATGAGGGTGGCTTTGCTCCCAGCCTCAAGGCTAACGAAGAAGCGTTGCAATTGCTCGAGAAGGCGACCAAGGCCGCGGGATACAAGTGGGGCGAGCAGATCTTTGTTGCCCTCGATCCCGCCGCGAGCGAATGCTGGAACGAAGCCGCGGCCGAGGGCAAAGTCGGCTACAAGATGTTCAAGAGCAGCAAGGAAATCGTGTCGAGCGATCAGATGATC
>SXOY01000087.1 GCA_005776545.1 Planctomycetia bacterium
GCGGTTTGATGTGCGCGATGGACTGGCGATCAAGGCGTGGCAGTTTGCCGGGAATCAGGTTGCGATTTTGTCAGCGCGTGATGTTCCGTGTGTGAACTATCGGGCGACGCAGCTTGGGATTTCGCTGGTGATTCAGGGGTCAAAGAACAAGGCGCTGGGGATTGCTTCGCTGTGCGAGAAATGCGGGATATCCGCGGCGGATACGTGCTATATCGGGGATGACTGGATTGATGTGCCCGCGCTTAAGGCGGTGGGATTTGCGGTGGCGGTGCCTGCGGCGGATGAGAGTGTTCGGGAACATGTCGATTATGTCACAACTGCTTGCGGCGGCAATGGGGCGATCCGCGAGGTGATTGAGAAGCTGCTTGCGGCACAGGGGAAGTTGGAGATGGCACGCGAGCATTTTGCATTATTGTCTCAATAGACTTCGGAGGTCCCATATTGCGAAAATCACTCATTGCTGCTGTCTTTCTAGTCTCTCTCTCGCTCATCGCATATTTTGCGTTACGCACCTATCGGAAAAACGAAGTGCTGTCTGAGCCGGTTTCGCCTCAATCTGGTGATGCTTACGCTGATTTTCGTAAGCTAATGCAACAAGATCCTCAGATCGACCTCGAAATTATCGAAGTATGTAATCAATTCTATTTCAAAGTCTTTGAACGCGAGACAGTTCAGGAGTTTCTAGTCCGTGCAGAATTGCGCTCATTGAAGGACTCCAGAAAGGTCGGAGAACTTAGCCTCTTTACCACCACGCCAATGTCCAATCCCCCGCGACGGCCTGACCGCGGATGGCAGGTAATAGTCGTTCCTGATCTAGAGGTTGTGAGTCTCGATGGCTATATATGTGATCACTCAGGAAATCAGCTATCTGACGAACCAATTCGGATGTTTGCATCAGTCAGAGTCAAATCCATGACGCCAAACGCCGTCCAATCCGAAAGAATTGATGAGATTGTAGCTTCGAGCCGAATTGAAATGGAGCAATTGGAATCAGAGCGATGGCTGCAAGTCAGGATACCCGGCGATAGCATGACGTGGCCAAGCGGCCTTGGAATGGGTGCGGTTATTGAAGGGCTCGACAATCAAAACCGCGTTCTGTTCAAGTACCTGATTGTCAAACCAATCGGAGAAACACTAAACGAGAGTTTTGTACTAACCGATAGCTTGAACGCTGCAAAATGTGACGAGGTTACCCACGTTCGTATTACGGCAGCACCGTGCCTCGCACCATTTGGGGGCGCTGCGGTTGAGGCATGGGACGGTATCGCAACCGTGACACTGCCGCCGCTACGTTATCACGAGCCAACACCATATAGAGATCGGTTTCCAAAACGCTCTCTTGTTCCAATTGGTCTTCTTAACCCGCCGGTAATGAAAGCGAAAACGGACCATTCGCCCGGATTGAAATGAATTGCGTTTTGCGGCTCGGTAGCAAGATATCTGGAATCTCTCGTGCGTGGGTCGCGCGTGATGATTGCCAGGTGTTGTGCGATGTCAGGGTGGATGAGTCAGCCGCCGCCTCCGGGGCGGGGGAGGTTTTCGAGCTTTCGACGGGTTCTGCGATGCTCAGAGCAGCATCGCGCCACCCGTCGCTACAGCCGCTCGCCCGCTTCGGGGCGAAGAAGGGTCGGGGATGGGCGAAGGTGATTTGAGATTCGCGAGAGCAGATGAACGGTGGGACGCATGCAGCCAGTTTTCACAGGTTTGCAGAAAGAAATACACGGGATTTCGCGGCAGGCAATGGCGAGCTTGAAACTGCGCGGCATTGGGTGCATCCTACTCTGTTCATATGCGCACACGAAACATACCTGGAACTTCGATTCAGATTTCTGAAATTGGATTTGGTTGCTGGACCATGGGCGGGCCGAACTGGTCGACCGCCAACGGCCAGGCCATCGGATGGGCTGATGTGAATGAGGCTGAAGTGGTGGAGGGGGTTCGGGCCGGTGTTGATGGCGGCGTGAATCACTGGGACAACGCGGATATCTATGGGAACGGTAAAGCAGAGCGATTGCTGGCTGAGTGTTTCCGCAAGCTGGGTGTGAAGCGTGATACGCAGGTGATCGCGACGAAAGTGGGGCATGCCAAGGGAACTGCGCCGCATGCGTATTCGCAATCGCACATTCGGCATCAGTGTGAGCAGTCGCTGTCGAATCTGCGTACGGACTACATTGATATATATTATTTCCATCACGGGACGTTTGTCGGGCCGGGGTATGCTCGCGATGGGTCGCCGATTGCGGATTATGACTACTTGCCCGAAGCCGCCGCCACCATGCATGCGCTAGTGAAAGAAGGAAAGGTGCGTGCGATTGGGCAGTCTGCGTACACCATTGAAGATTTTGAGCGGGCGATTCCGGTGGTGAAGCCGCAGGTATTGCAGAATAAGGCCAATCTGCGTTATGACGAATTCATCAGGCCGGGCTCGAAGATGCAGGAATTGATGGGCCAGTACGGGTGCGGGTATGTCGGGTTTGGGCCGCTGGATCAGGGGATTTTGCTGGACAAGTTTGATCCCAATAAGCCGCCGGCGTTTGAAGAGGGCGACTATCGGCGCAGCCGCAAGGACTTTACGCCCGAAACACTTCGCGGCGTGCGGGAGAAGCTCTCGAAGGTGAAGTCCAAGTTCCTGCAGGCTGGGGTCAGCGACATTGAAGCGTTGTCGTCGGTCGCTTCGCGCTGGGTGCTTTCGCATCCAAACGTGTTGTCGGTCATCCCCGGATTCAGGAATCAGCGGCAGGCGAGTTGCAACTTGCGGGCGGCGACCGATCCGCCGATGTCGAGCGCCGATGCGGCTTGGTTGCGGGAGCTTTTCAGTAAGTAAGGTGCTTTGCCTCTTTCAGTCGGGCGAACTGGTGGGGATGTGCGAGGGCACTTGTTGCACCGCCTTCGGGGTGCAAAGGCATGGGCTGGCTACCGGGGGTGGCGGCCGAAGACGGCCTTCACACCCCGGCTAAAAAATGTCAAGCCCTTCGGGCTGAAGAAAAATGCAATGCGAGGCAGCCGAGCTAAAGAAGTTCGCGAAGTTCGATAGTTTGTTCGCCCGCTAGTTACCTGCGAATGACGCTTGCAGAGCAACAGGTCATCTACAATCAGGGATGCCCAAAGAGTCTGCTGTTGAATCGCTTGCCGCCGCTGCAGGACACAGTGTGTCTATACGCAGAAGCTGGGTGCGGCCTGGCCGAGCGCCGCGTTATCGCACGCCGCTGATGATTCTTGGGATTGGGATTCTTGGGTATGTGATCTGGATGAGTTCGAGCAAGCCGCCGCGTGCGAAGGACTTGGCCGCGCAGAATCCGATTGCGGGGCTTTTTGAGAACAAGGGCAATGCTCCGGCTGAAGCGGAGAAATCTGGACCAGCAATACCAAAGCCGATCGAGAAGCGATCGGAGTCGCCGGTTCCTGTGGAACTTACGCCGCCAAAAACGCGGCCAACGGTGGGACCTTCGGGAAGGCACATTGAAAGATCAGCGGGCACAACGGTTCAATGGGCGGACAAGGTAGACCCATCGCGATTGGCGGGCGAGTTTGGGTATGCATCGCTTGAACCGCTTGAGGCGAAGAGATATCTGGTGGAGTCGCCGCACGCGTGGATGTTTTTGAAGGAGGGCTGGTCTATATACATTACGAGCGATACGGGTCGTATGTATATTCCTGATGAGCAGGCGACGCGGCGACCAGAGTCTGGCACGCTTCGTGGTCACGTTGTGATCAAGGCGTTTAAGCCACGGTTGGATGGGGCGCGGCCTGATCCGTTGAAGGACGCGGCATATCTGACTGCGGAGACGGAGACACTTGCGTTTGACGGATCGATCGGAGAGATTTCCACAGTTGATAGACTGACGGCAAAATGGGAGCA
>SXOY01000088.1 GCA_005776545.1 Planctomycetia bacterium
CCCAGCCGCGCAGCGCTGCTTTCTAGCGGGGCGATTGCAGCGTTCGTTGTGGGAGAACTCAAAGGCGGATGTGCAAGCGTGCCGTGCCTTGCGATTGCTTTCGATGTGCCAAGTAGCGATGCAAGCGTCACATATCACTGGGTGATGCCGATCGCCCCCGCTACGCAGGAGACATATGACGCTGCGGTAATGTCTTCAGGTCTCATTGCACCCGTTGCGGCCAACTCCGGTCCGTGCACACCGGGTGGAAGCGATACGTTCTGTAACGACACCCTTCGGCAGCGCACCTCTACAGCGCTTTCTGCATTCGTGGGCTGCACTAAGGGAATGGTGCCTCCCGTTGCAATAGAGGCCGTCGCGTGCTTCACGCTTTGCGTCCCGTATCTTGCGGGTAGCCCAATAGCCTATGCAGCGTGCGTCGCTGCTTGCAATATCGGCGTGGTGATCGGTACATTTATCGATCTTCACGTTTGCGAAGAGCAACTCAAGAATGCCATGGTTGACGCTCGGACTAGCTATTGCGGTTGCCTTGCATTCAAATTGCAACACTGTCCGAATCTCGCAGAGCCCGATACTGCAGGATGCCCCTGAACTCTACTAAAGATTTCGAGGATACAAACGTAGACATGAGCACTCAAAAAACCATTCTCGCGAGCGTTGGGTTGTCGTGGATTCTCACGATCGTCACGGTCATCCTCCTTCGCGTGGCTATGGCCTCGCCGGGAGTGTTGTCTGCGAAGACGATTATTGTTGGCGGTGGGGCTGGCGAGGGCAGCATTACGCTGTCCACGCAGGCGCAAAACGGCGGCGCTCATGTGGTACTTGCCGGTTCTGCTGGTGGCGGGACGATTGACCTGTCTGTAATGCCAAAGGGCTTTCCCAGTATCACCCTCACGTCAGATGATGGCAAGCCCGCCTTGATACTGGAGCGACCCGCCAACGCCAGCGGACAGCCTCGCATTCGGGTCTTTGACAAAGTATCAGGATCAGCAGGGTGGATGGTGACTCTTGACGCAAACGGCAAGCCGGTGATTGAGCCGCGCTGAATCCAAGTTCACGAAGGACTCGCTTTTTTGAGTTACGCGTCACTCCTACGGGTTGCGCTTCCCCAGCAGCAGCCTGACAATTGCACGTAACCCACAATAGACAAGCCAAAAACCGCAGCCGAGCCCAGCAACTACTCCAACGCCATACACCAGTACTGCGGCTACTGCGTTGCCGGGTCGATAGGCGAGTTGGAACGATGCGACAATCAGCAGAACACACCAACCACCTATGGCGGCGATGATCGCACCGATCACCAGCATGCCCAGGGCGGAGCCGAGAATGTCGAGTTTGGAGTCGTCAGATTCGCTCATCGTTCAGTTCTTAGATCGAGTAGCGAGATACTAGTCGGACTTGCGTTCGCCAGGGTGGCGGCAGGGTTCGATGTGGACCAGGACATCGCGGACGAAGGGGAGCTGGGCGCGGACTTCGTCTTTGACTTTGTGGGATAGGACGTGGGCTTCGCGGACGGTCATGTCGTCGTCGACGCGGATGTGCATGTCGAGCCAGTAGCCGGTGCCGCTTTTGCGGCTGCGTGGTTTTTCGACGTTGACAACGCCGGGGACCGCTGCGGCGATTGCGGTGGCCTGGGCGATGAGCGAAGGGTTTTCGGTGTCGAGGAGTTCACGGAGTGGTTCGCTGCCGAGTCGCGCGGCGTTGTAGAGAACGACGGCAGATGCGGCGAGCGCGGCCCAGTCGTCGGCGGGTTCCCAGCCGGTCTGATGAAGAACATGTTTGCCAAAGAGGGCGATGGAGATGCCGATGAATGCGAAGATGGAAGTGAGAGCATCGGTGCGGTGATGCATGGCATCGGCGGCCATTGCTGTGGAGCCATCGCGATTGGCAGCGCGGCGGGCGATGCGGAAGAGGCCTTCTTTGATCGCGACGACGGCGACCAGGACGACGAGCGTGTACCACGCGGGGGTGTGGTGAGGCGTAACGATTTCGCGGACGGCTTCGACAGCGATGCCGATGCCAGCGAGGAAGAGGAGGCCAGAGACGGCGAGTGCGGCGAGTGATTCGGCCTTGCCGTGGCCGTAGGGATGATCTTCATCGGGCGGTTTAGAGCTGACTTTGAGGCCGAGCCAGATGACGAACGAGCCGGCGACATCGACGAGGCTTTCGATGGCATCAGCGATGAGGGCGTAGGAATTGCCGAGAATTCCTGCCGCGAGCTTGATGCCGACGAGGAGGAGGTTGACGACGAGACCGGCGAGTGCGATCTGGCGCGTTTTGGCGGGTTGGATCTCGGGGAGGCGGGGGGTTGGTGTGCTGGAGGACACGGGATGTAAAGGTAGGTTGGGAGATTGGAGCGGTGCCGCTGGTTTTGTGCGCGTAAAATGGGACTGGGAGAATTACTATGCGGACTCGTGTATTGATGATAGTGGTTGCAGGTGGGATGTGCGCTGCGCTGGCAGGTTGTCAGTCGCAGAAGAAAGAGCCTACGGCATCGGTGGTTGCGGGCGCGGGCTCGACGGATGTGGAAGCGACAACGCCAGCGCGATCGGCGAGTGAATTACCAACACTGGATTCCGAACAGAGGTCAAAGGCAGCGCGCGAAATTGAGCAGTACAAGAAGCAGACAGGGTTTACGCAAGTTGATTCGGTGAAGGGGGCGGATTCGCTGACGTTTATGAAGGGCGGGTTTACGCAGACTCCGGATGGCACGGCATCGGTTGGTGCGGCGGGAGTTGGTGCGACGTTGAAGGATGCACATGATGCGGCGATTGTGGCTGCGCAGCGGCAGATGATGCGGGATGGGCAGATACCTGCGTCGAAGGTTGTGATTTCGCAAGGGGCATTTCGCAAGCTCGCGGATGGATGGCAGGTTTTTGTGCAAGGGCAGTCGGGGCCGGGCGCGGTGGTGAAGGCGGTCGTGAAGGATGAGGGTGCGAAGGCAGCGCCGGTGGATTTGGTGGATGAGAAATAGGACTTAGAGAACGGCGTGATCTTGCAGTGCGTGGCGGATTTGTGCCGTGGTGTCGTCGACGGGGGCGGCAATGTGAATTGTGGTCCAGCCCCGCGACTGAGCCATTTTGATGTTTTCCTCGAGGTCATCGAAGAAGAGAATGTTCGCAGGTTTGAAACCTGAGAGTGTTTCGAAGGCTTTGTAGATTTCTATTTCGGGTTTGGCAAGACCCATGAGGTGGCTGGCGTGTTTGTGGCGGAGTTTCGCGACGGTGGGGAAATCTGCCGGATTCTGCGGCGTGCCGAGATGTCGTTGCCAGTGGGCGGCGTTGGTGTTGGAGAGCAGTCCGGTGGTGGCCTTGTTGTTGGCGTGAATGTCGTCGATAAGTTGAGAGATGCCAGCGAATTCGGAGATGAGCCAGGCGTCGTGGACGATTTGGAATTCCTGCGGGGAGTAGAGACCCTTGATTGAGTTCGAGATTTTTTCGAAGAAGTCGGGGGACTGAATGTGGCCGAGCTGGTGAAGCTTTGCGAGTTCCTGGCGGCGGGATTTTGAAGTGGGGGAAGAGACTTCGGGGCGGAAGGGGAGGTTGGCGCGTTTGCAGGCTTCTTCCCAGGAGGAGACGATTTTGAGGATGACGTTGCCCCAGTCGAAGACGACGATTTTGATTTCGGGGGAGGCGGTCATGGCGTGCGCGAATTGCGGATGGCGATGGTGAGGCGTGTGTCGACAGCTTGGCGTAATTCAGGGGCGAGTGTTGTGGCGGTCAGGCGTTGTTTGATTGTGTCGGCATTAGCGAATTGGTGTCTGAGGAGAGCCGCGAGGAACGTCATATCTTTTTCTCGGCCTGCCACGAGCTTTGAGATAGCGAGATCGTTGGGTTCGAGACAGAGGCCGACGGCTCCGTTTGTTGCGGGAGTCTGGAATCTGACGAGACGGGATTGCCAGCCATCGGGCAATACGGCGGTAGAAGCACCTACGCCGTTTGCACAATATCCAAAGGTGGTGTGAAACGGAGACCCTTCACCTATCGAGCCTTCAATGAGGTCGGCATCGAATGTATCGCGTGTCGTATAAACATCTACTTCATATGAATGCACGAGCTCAACGGGTGGATTGTAATTGCTGCCCAGAATGGACTGAGATCCAACTACAATAAATTCCTGCGCTCCGGTAATAGCTGCGGAGGCGCGAAGTACATGCTCAAGCTGCTGTTTCGTCATGGCGAATACGTCTCTTGATTTCCCAAACCTGTTGAGGTGTCAGTGCCCCAGTAAATGGCGAAGTAGAACGGAGTCGTTGCGATTCGTCTGAAGTCCCGAGGAGAATTCCCACGATTTGATCCACGGGAAGATTGAGGAGAGAAAGCCACTCTTGGTAGAGTCGAATCAGTCCTGGCGCATCCTTATTCAGTTCCATCCAGCGATTAAGATTTGCTCTTGCCATCTCAATCCACTCTGGCCGTTGCGGCAACTGAACGGCCACGGTCTTGGCGAGTTCCAAACTGATCTTGTCATTCACGACGTGAGACATACGAAATCATATGCAAATCGGCAGTAACCCGTCATCCGGCTGGCTTTGTCTCGGTTTTCATGATCTCTGCCAACACCGAGGTCGCAAATGCACCGCTCGGAAGATCAAACGCGACACGGACAAACGCGCCGTGTTCATCGACGCCGCCTTCGAATTCGGGGTCTTTCATGCGAACACGCAGGGGGCGGCGTTCGCCGGCCATGCCTTCGAGTGGGCGTTTGGCGTAAAGCGTGAGGTCTTCGAGTGTGACGCCGGTTGCTTCGAGGGCGGTGCGTTCGGAGGAGTCGGTCTCGCCTTTGGCGCGCAACATGCCGGATGCCCACATGGGACCGGAGGGACTGATTTCCCAGTTCGCCAATCGCTGCGCGGTCACCGGGTCTTGAGCGACCGTTTCATCTACCGCGAAGACCGCATCGTTTGCGTGCTTAATCGCGACATCACCATCGTGAAGCGTGCCGAGAGTTTGGGCCTGGATGCGGCGGTCGAGCACATCGTTGAAGATTGCGGATTGCCAGGCGTTGAGGTACATTTTCAAATCGCGGGCATCTATGCGGCGGATTGCCTCGGCGGCTTTGACGTTTTTGGAGATGGCCATGAGAACGGTTTTTTCAGCGCCCCAGCCTTTGAGGGCCGCCGCGGCTTCGGCGTATTTGCCTTGTTCGAAGAGTGCGCGGGCAGTGGTTTGTTGATCGCCGAGTCCTGGGTAAGTCGCGAGCAACGCTTTGATTGCCTCGGGAGCTTGAGCTAGTACCAGGTGCTTTCCGACGATGTGGTTTGCGCCGGTCATACCAAAACGTTGCGGGCCGAAGCGGTTGGGCACGCCGTGCTGCGCGAGCTTTTTGACGATCTTGTCGACCGCGAGGACGCTGGTGGGTGCGACGCTGCGGATCTTGATCGAAAAGCGATTTCCTTCGAGCTGGCCGGTTCTTAGTTTAGAATTGTGGCGATCAGCCCAGAGGACGCTGACCTGCGGATGCTGGATCATCGGGAAGTCGGCGATGGTTTTTTTGGGGATGTGCAGCGAGACGTGTTGGCGCGTGATGGCGAATTTGTCTTTCTGGCCGGCAACTCCAATCGCTTGCTTGGGTGCGCGAAAATGTTTGGCGAGAAAATCGACCATGTCGCCGGTGGTCATTTCCTTTTTCTGGATGAAAAGGAAGATGTGTTCACCGTTGCCCGATGGGTGGAAGAGCGGTTGTTCTTCGACCAGGAAATCTTCGGGTCGTTCGCGGATGATGCCGCCGATGCCGGGGATTTCTTGCGTGAGGTACATAGGAGTAGCGGAGTGGGGCGGTGATGCGGTCAAGGTTCTTCGGTGCCCGATGCACCCTCCAAAACATGTTCGGCGACGAAAATCGGCACGCTGGCGGCGACTCCAAGAGCAATCGCATCGCTTGGGCGGCAGTCAATATTAATTAATTCACCATCGGGCTTGCGGACCTGAAGCGTGGCGAAGAACGTGTGTTCGGAGAGGTCGTTGACGGTAATCGATTCGAGTTTTCCGCCCAGATCAGAAATGACATTGGCGAGCAAGTCGTGAGTCTGCGGGCGTTTGATGATGACGCCTTTGAGGCGGCGGTCGATGGCTTGAGCTTCGGGGAGACCGATGACGATGGGGAAGCTGCGACCTTCGCCGCCAATTTCGTGGAGTTCGATGAGCTGGTAGTCGGCCAGTTCACGGATGAGGATTCGAGATAGTTCCATTCGGACGGCCACGAACTGACTCCTTTGGTTGCTTCTGCGGATGATCGTTGGAGGCGGCGGGTGGAAGTCAATCAGGCGGGGAGTGTGATTAATTCACCCAGGCGTTTCAATATTTCTGGAGTTCCGATGTCGGCGATGATCAAGTCGCCGCAGTATGAGGCTCCGATTGGGGTGAGCATACCGATTTTGGGACCGACGAACGTGACGGTGAGATCGGCTTGTACGCACGCCCCAAGCGGGTTGCCGGTATCGGCATCGAGACCTGAGGGGATATCGATGCTGAGGACTGGGGCTGCGTGGTTGTTGATGCGATTGATGAGGCGAATGTCTTTTGCCGCGAGCGAGCGGGAAAGACCAGTGCCGTAGAGGGCGTCAATGATGAGCGCTGCACCATCGTACAGGGACCGTTGAACGAGACAGCACTTCTTGCAAATCGCAAACTGCAGCGCGGCTGCCGAACCCGGATCGGGGCGATGCGCCGGCATGATGCAGACTAGAAATCCCATACTGATGAGATGGCGTGCTGCCACGTATCCATCAGCGCCATTATTTCCCTTGCCGCAAAGAACGTAAATGAGCGGCCGCTTTAGGCCGGGCAAGTGTGACGGATCGCCAAGGAAATCGAATGCGGCTTCGGCGACAGCACGACCTGCATTTTCAATAAGTGATTGTTCAGGTATGCGATATGTTTGTATCGCACGCCTGTCGAGTTCACGAATCGCTTTGCGTGTGAAAGCGTGAAAGTGTTGTTTGCGTCGAGCCTTAGGCATTGAACGCTCCTTCAGGAAATCTCGTCATATCCTTGCACCATGTACGAGTTGACAGTAACCACAGAGTTTTGCGCTGCACATTCGCTGATCATTCACGGCGAGCGGGAGGTTTTGCATGGGCATAACTTCCGGGTCGTGGCCTGTGTGGCGGGAAGCAATGTGGATTCTGATGGATTGCTTTGCGATTTTCATCTTGTTGAGGCCGTGTTGAAAGAAGTTATTGAACCCTTTCATAACGCAAACTTGAATGCGACACCTCCATTTGATCGGTTGAACCCATCAGCGGAAAACTTGGCCCGATATCTCGCCGATGAACTTGCTGGGCGGCTGGAAGGCCGTTTTGGGGGGCTGGCGCGGGTGGCCTGGGTAAGCACTACTGAGGCTCCAGGCTGTGTTGCGACGTATCGCAGATAACACCTGCCCCAACCGTAGCCGGAACCGTGAATAGTCTTTTGATTCTGAGTTGCAACGAAGGAACATATGTCATCGCGCGCTGGAAAAAATGGGACGAGCAGGTCACAAGCCAAAGGCGTTTCACGCCGTTTGCAAGGCCGGGGCGCGGAAGAAAAGTCGAACAAACCGGAAGCTCGGTTTTTCAATCGTGATCTTTCGTGGCTTGAGTTCAATCGGCGCGTGCTTGAACAGGCCGCGGATGAACGGATACCACTGCTGGAACGTGTGCGGTTTCTGGTTATTTTTTCGGGCAACCTCGATGAATTTTTCATGAAGCGAGTTGCGCTGGTCCGGCGCTGGGTCAATGCGGGGCAAGGCGTGATGTCGCATGACGGGCTTACCGCGCGTGAGCACCTGGCCGCGATCCGCGAACTTGTTCAGGAACTGCAGGCACTAGAGGCGAAGATTTACGAAACGCAGATTGTGCCTGAATTGGCGGCGGCGGGCGTTGTCAGTGTCAAGTACTCCGAGTTATCCAAGAGTGAACAGGTCTGGGTTGATGAGTGGTACAAGGTCAATGTTTTTCCCGCGTTGACGCCGCTGGCGGTTGACCCCTCGCACCGGTTTCCGTTTATCTCAAATCTCTCAGACAATCTGGCGATCATCGCACAGGAGAAGGGTTCGCGTGATACACGGTTTGCGCGAGTGAAGATTCCTCAAGGCGTGAAGCGGCATGTTGAAGTTCCGTCGCAAGGTTCCGGCCCGAGGCGATTTATTGAACTGACGGAGATTGTCAGAAACAACCTCGATGACATTTTTCCGGGCGTGACGATTAAAGAACAGTTGCATTTTCGGGTGACTCGGTCATCGGGCTTGCAGCGCGATGACAAATTGACACAGCCGGCGACGCCCGATGTGCTCCAGAATATCGAAGACGAACTCAAGCAGCGCAAATTTGCACGCGCGATTCGGCTTGAATGTGAGCCTAACCCGAGCGACACGCTGCTGCGACAACTGGTTGACAAGCTCAACATGGACCCGACGGATGTGTACGAACGCGGTGGCGCCATTGACTGGGCGGGATTGGCCGAGTTTGCGGAGATGGATTTGCCGGGAAAAAAATGGTCGCGCTGGCGGCCAGTGACGCCTCAGCGATTGGCAAGCAGCGGACGCGACATTTTTGGTTGCATCCGCAAGCAGGACATCTTGCTGCATCACCCATACGAGAGTTTCTCTGCGAGTGTGGAGCGTTTTATTGCGGAAGCTGCGGCGGATCCGGATGTGTTGACGATCAAGCAGACGCTCTATCGCACCAGTCCAGATTCTCCCTTTGTTGAGAGCCTGATTCGGGCTGCGGAAAGCGGAAAGCAGGTTGCGTGTCTGGTGGAAGTGCGAGCGAGGTTCGATGAACAGCGCAACGTGAAATTTGTCAAGCAGTTGCAACGTGCCGGCGTGCATGTGGCCTATGGCGTGCTAGGGCTAAAGACACACTCAAAGACGTCGCTGGTGGTGAGGAAAGAGAAGCACGGACTGCGGTGCTATGCACACATTGGTACAGGCAATTACCACCCTAAGACTGCGCAGTTGTATACCGATTTGGGTTTGCTGACGTGTGACCCCGCGATTACCGGCGATCTTGTGAATCTGTTTAATTACCTGACAGGGTTGGGTGTGACGCAGAGCTATGAACACCTGTTGATTGCGCCCTTTAACATGCGCGATCGCTTTAATGCGATGATCGAACGCGAGATTGAATTTGCAACTCGCAAGCGTGATGCGCTCGAGAAGGGCGAAGATGGCGCGGATTCGCTGCCCAATGGCCGCATTATGGCCAAGATAAACTCGATGGAAGATCTGAAGATCACCGAACGGCTGTATAAGGCGAGTCAGGCCGGTGTGAAGATTGACCTGGTGGTGCGCGGGTTCTGCTGTCTGCGGCCGGGGGTGCCGGGGTTGTCAGAGAACATTCGCGTGCGATCGGTGGTCGGTCGATTCCTCGAACACTCGCGCATTTTCCACTTTGGCGCAGGCCAGGCCGATCCGGTTGATGGCGACTGGTTGATTGGCAGCGCGGACTGGATGTATCGCAATCTCAATGATCGTGTGGAGTGCATTGTGCCGGTGCGAGACCCGATTGCTCGCGGACGGTTGCTGGAAATTTTCGACATCATGTTGAGTGACCGCCGCAGTGCGTGGGATTTGCAGGTTGATGGCTCATATGTTCGCGCGATGCCGAACGAGAAGGACGGAGCGGAATCGCTGGCGCGGCAAGGCACATTTGAAACACTGATGCGGATCACCAGCGGTACTCGGCCGGGCGGACCTGCACCAGGTTCAAGTGGGCAGGAAATCGGGCTGTAGCGGCGGGTGTTGTGTAAGCGTTGCTAAACTACGATCCCGCGTGAAATCGTTGACCACAACTCCAAGTCGCAAGATTCTCCTTTCGTTTGACGTCGAGGAGTTTGATTTGCCATGCGAGTACAACCACCCGATCCGATTGGCGGAACAGCTTGATGTGGGGGCGGAGGGTTTTCGTAAAGTCCTGGACTTGCTCGATGAAACTGGAGCGCGGGCCACGTTGTTCTGCACGGCCGTGTTTGCCAGCAATCATCCTGAACTCATAGCGCGTGCGGCGGCGCAACACGAAATTGCTTCGCATGGCTGGTCACATTCGACGTTTGAACCTACGCACCTGCGCGAATCGCGCGAGTTGCTCGAACAACTGTCGGGGCAACAATGCGTTGGCTATCGCATGGCGCGGATGGCGGCACTTGATCCCGCGCTGGTGGCACAGGCTGGATATATCTACAACTCTTCAGAGAATCCGATCTGGTTGCCGGGCCGATACAACAACTTATTTAAGCCGCGGCGGCCGTATCACGTGCAGACTCCTTCGGGTCGGTTGTTGCAGATTCCGGCGAGTGCGACGCCATTTGTGAGGTGGCCGCTGTTTTGGCTGGCGTTTAAGAACATGCCGCTGATCTCGACGAAATTAGCGACCGCGGCGTGTTTGGCGTCGGATGGTGCGGCGATCCTGTATTTCCATCCATGGGAGTTTTGCGACTTGAGGCGGTATCCGCTGCCTTCGTCAGTCGCAAGAGTGGATGGAGATCGGCTGATTGGAAAATTGCGAGCGTACATTCAATGGCTCCAACGGATCGGGACGTTTACAACGTATTCAGAGTTCACGCATCACTACCAGGCAAATCATGCAAAGGCTCCAGCCTGACACATTTCTAGAGAGGATTGTTGATCGATCCGGACTTCTGACTCTCACCCCAAGCACGTCAATCGCGGCCGCAGGGCTGATCTGGTTGATCACGCTCGCGGTCACATGCTATAGCGTCGCGGCAAAGCCGCTTGAACGCACAGTAACTACCAACTACCGGGTCGCGGCTGAAGCCTTCTGGAATCAGCAGCCGATGTATTCAGAGGGGCAGCATGGATGGTTGTATCCGCCGCAGGGTGCAGTGTTGTATTCGCTTTTCGAGGCGATTCCGTCGGTCGCGGCGGGCGAGGTGTTGTGGCGGATTGTGATTACATCGCTCTTTGCATTCAGCCTGTTTCGGCTGGGACGCATTGCGATGGGGAGCGAATCGCCGCGATTTGGCGGCGTGACGTTCTTGATTTTGACCTTGTCGTCAATAGCGCTGGCGGCTGGGTGCATGCGAAACGGCCAGATGAATTTGCCGCTAGCTGCGTTGTTCATACTTGCTTGTTGTGATCTTGGACAGAAGCAGTGGTGGCGGGCGACGTTGTGGCTGTGTCTTGCGCTGGTTGTCAAACCGATTGCGCTTCCGATGGTGATGTTGGCTGGAGCGTTGTTTCCCGCGCTGTGGTGGAGATTGCCGATCGGGCTGTTCGCGGTGGTTCTGCTCCCATTCATCAATCCAAATTGGACGTATGTTGTTGAGCAATACCATGCCGCACTGGTCAAAATGAAATCGGCGGGTGAGCCGGGGGCGGGCGTGTTCTCTGACATTGTGGGAATGTGCCAGGTGTTTCCGTTTGTCGGTCCCGGAAAGTCGGTGCCCCTTAATGTTGATCCTTTCATATTGACCGCCGTTCGCGGCGTGGCGGCGGTGGTCACACTTGGTCTTGCGTTTCTTGCCAAGCGTCGATTTGGGATTGTGCAGGGAAGCCTCTATCTGCTGCTGCTGGGAACCGGCTACTTGATGCTGTTCAACCCGCGGACAGAAGGCAATTCGTATCCGATGTTTGTGCCGATGGTCGGTGTGATGTTTGCGTGGGCACTGCTCATCGATAAGAAACTGAAATCTGCCGCGGCGTTGCTGGTTGCAATTATCCTGTTCGCGGCAGCACATGAGTTGTACCAACACAAGCTGGATAGTCTCTGGATTCGGCCGCTGTGTACGCTGCTTATCTGCGGAGTCGCGAGCGTACAGATTGTGCGGGCGAGGCCGCCCGCGTCAGCGTTGTTCGACAAGAAATGAGCTTATTTGCGTCGCGCCCGCACCATTCGCGGCAGGTTGTCGCAGTCTTTTAGTACCGTGATTTCGGTTAACTCGCTCTGAGCGGCGATTTCCGCGGCGGCCTCGGCGTGACTTGCCGCTACTTCGACGATCATGAATCCATCGTTCGAAAGTGCGGTGGGTGCTGCAGCGAATAGTGGACGAATCAGGTCGAGGCCATCTGGGCCGCCACGCAAAGCGAGGTGTGGCTCGTGTTCTTTCACGTTTGGTTCGATCGCGTCCCACTCATGGTCGGGGATGTAGGGCGGGTTGGAGACCAGATATGTGATTGCGCCATCGACACGTGCGAGTGGATGTGATGCGAGTGGTTCGAGCAGATTGCCTTGCATGAAGTCAATGCGATCGGCGACGCCGTGGGCGGCAGCGTTGTCTTTAGCGACTTCAAGTGCATCGGCGGAAATATCGGTTGCAACTGCTCGTGCAAAGGGCAAGTTTTTTAGAAGTGCGATTGCGATGCAGCCCGAGCCTGTGCAGATATCAGCAATGAGAATGCCCGCGCCTTTGCCTGTTGCAAAACCCGGCTGTGCCCGTGCGTGCTGCAGAACCTCTTCGATGATGGTTTGCGTTGATGGCCGCGGAATCAGCACGCGGCGATCAACCTTCATTTGCAGACCAAAGAAATGTTCCTGGCCTACCAGGTATTGCACGGGTTCGTGCTTGAGCGCGCGTTGAACAAGGTCGCGTAGTCTACCCCGCTCTGTTTCGCTGGCCTCGCGGTCCTGATCGGTGTAGAGATTGAGTCGCTTGCAGCCAATGACGTGAGCGAGCAGATCTTCTGCGAGTAGTCGCGGGCGATCAAGGCCTTTTTGTTTGAAGGCGTCGGTCATCCAGGCGATGAGCCGTCGAGTTGACCAGGATTGTGCAGTTGGCGTTGACAAGGCCAGAGAGTAGCGGGGGAGCGATTCCTATGCGAGCATTGCGGTTGCGAGGCGTGCGGCAAGGAACGCGGCGGCGATTCCAAGGATATTGGAAAGCAGGATGTATGTGATCGGAAGAACCCAGTCGCCGCGATTCATGAGAGAAATCGACTCCCACGCGAAGCTGGAGAATGTGGTGAATCCGCCGAGTAGACCTACAGCCAGCAGCAACCGGTGCTCTTCTTTGAGCAGGTCTCGTGCAAACGCGGTCATGACAAAGCCGATGGCGAAGCATCCGACGATGTTGACAAGGAATGTTCCAAGTGGAAACCCACCGAGTTTCAACTTTGGTTCGAGTTGAACAGCGCCCAGCGACACCAGATAGCGCAGAACCGATCCCACGCCGCCACCGAGGAAGATTATGAGGATTGCTCGCACCGGCACAGAGTATGCGGCGAGGTCGTCACTATGATGATGCGTGTTATTTGTCGCATTGAAATTGCTTTTTGGAGACCGCACCAAGTACCTGACCCTGGTGTTTGGTTTGGCGTTTGCGACGCTGATGATCAATCAGCAGGCTGCCATTTTCATGGGGCTGCTCAAGCAATCAACTGGTCCGCTCCAGAACATTCACGAGCCAGACTTGTGGGTGAGTGACCCTGGAACAAAGTGGATCGCAGAGTTTCGATCGCTGACGGATCAGAAGCTGGATCGCGTGCGGTCGGTTGAAGGTGTGGAGTGGGCCGAGCCATTTCTGACAAACTGGGCCATCTGCGAGCTTATCTCTGGGGATTTTCAGAAAGTGCAGATCATGGGAATCCCGCGCTCGACGCTGGTGGGGCGGCCACCGGTGATCACGGAGGGGAGCATTGAAGATATTCGCAATCCCGATGCGATTGTGGTGGAAGAGGCCAGCCGCGAAAAGCTGGGAAATATCAAGATTGGCGGCGAGCTGAAGATCAACGATAAGCGAGCGGTGGTAGTAGCGTTCTGCAAGGCGAGGAAGGGGTTTGAGTCAAACGCGATTATCTATTCCACGTATGACAATGCTCTGCGATTTGTTCCACTGGGAACCAAGCGACTGAGTTTCATTCTGGTCAAGGGCAGCGCGGGCACTTCCATCGATGTGTTAAAGAAACGCATCGATGCGTTGGGCGATGTCAAGGCGATGACGCATGATGAAATGGCCGAGCGCACTATTCGATTTATCATTGTGGCGACGGGAATCGGTCTGAATTTTGCCATTACGATTGCACTGGGATTTGTGGTGGGCGCACTGCTTTCGGCGGCGATTTTCTATCAATTTACGCTTGAGAATCTGCGCCATTTTGCGGTTTTGAAAGCGCTGGGTGTCACGGCGCCGCGGTTGATCGGTATGGTGATGTTGCAGGCGCTGGTGGTGGCACTGGTGGGATACGGCATCGGCGTCGGGGCTGCGGGGGCGTTTACGCTGGCGACACGACAGGCCGAGAGCGAACTGAGTGTGTATTTTCCGTGGCAACTTATGGCAGGTTCGTTTGTCTGCACACTGCTGTGCATCATGCTCGGAAGCGTTATCTCGCTGAGCCG
>SXOY01000089.1 GCA_005776545.1 Planctomycetia bacterium
CTGGAATGGGACCGATCGGGGTGGCAAAACATCTTGTCGCGTTCTTGCCGTCGCACCCGGTAAGTAAGCCAATGGGGGCGACCAATCAATCCATTGGCCCGATCAGCGCGGCAACCTATGGAAGCCCCAGCATTCTGACGATTTCATGGGTCTATATCGCGATGATGGGTGCGGCCGGATTGAAGAAGGCAACACAGATTGCGATGCTCAGCGCCAATTACATGTCGAAACGACTTGAGGGAAGTTACGATGTGCTCTTCAAGGGGCAAAACGGTCGTTGTGCGCATGAGTTTATTCTGGATTGCCGCGGATTTGATAAAGTTGCACATGTGACGGTGGATGACATTGCCAAACGCCTGATGGATTATGGATTTCACGCCCCGACAATGAGTTTCCCGGTGGCAGGCACGCTGATGATCGAGCCTACGGAATCTGAGCCGAAGGCAGAGCTTGATCGGTTCTGTGACACGCTCATCGCAATCCGCAAAGAAATTGCCGACATCGCGGCGGGGAAACTTCCACAAGATGACAACATGCTTAAGAATGCACCCCACACCATTGCCATGGTGTCTGCTACAGAATGGACACATCCATATCCACGTGAGCAGGCGGCGTACCCGACTAAGTGGCTGCGCGAGTCAAAGTTCTGGCCGTGCGTAGGTCGCGTGGATAATCCTTACGGCGATCGCAATTTGATCTGTACATGTCCATCGGTTACGGAGACGGCGGAGTAACAGGTTTGCCATCCACGCTTATTTGTACTGCGCGATGCGGGTGACCGAACCACCCGTTGAGTTTTCCATCGTATTTTTCATCGAGGACTTTGACGACATCTGCCATTGAACCAGATGCTGGCACCCATCCATTATCAACATCGGGGAAATCGATTTTGCAGTTTTCGCATTTCTTGCCGTTGTAGAACCGGATTGGGCAGTAGAAGCTCTCGATATTTCGAAGCATCTCTGATCCAAGGCTCCAGATGCCTGTCATCCAATCGCAATAGAGACACCAGATAAGATCGTGACCAACAAGACCTTCGAACTTCTGCCGTGAGCAATTCACCCACTCGGCATGGTTGTATCGAGGCAGACGGCCAAAGCCGGAGATGACTGGCCACAGAAATATCTCTGCCATGCGGACAATCCAGAAGACCGGGACGGCGGGAGTCATTGACCAGAGGCAGGCGTGATTTCGGAATCTACCGATTTTAGAGTTGAGCACTCGGACGATTCGCGGGCCACGGATAGCGTCTCGATTAGCGAGTTCATGCGACCAGCACCAGAGTTGAAGGGCAAGTGCCTGCCCAGTAAACGCTGCAAGCAGGCCGAGCCAACCATTAACAACTGGCCCCAGAACGAGCGGCAGGATTGTGAAAGTTGTAACTGCCAGATCAAGTCCGGGGGCGTGGCAGAACCAACTTGAGATCGCACGCCCCGCACGTCCGAGCTTTGGAAAGAGGTGGAGCAATCCGGCACATGCAAGTACGAGCGCGAATGTCGCGCCTGCGATTGAGAGGAACATGATCATGACGTAAGCGTAGCAAAAACAAACAGGCCCCTGCGGATGCAAGGGCCTGTTGAACTATCGAGATTAACTATTTAGCGACTAATCCGTAATTGGTTTAGCGACCGGGGCCGCCGGAGTTGATCAGCTGGCCACCAACAACGGCCGTGACATCAGACTGAGCAAAACCCTTTACCTTGCTCATTTCAGTGGTGCCGTTGAGTGAGACATAACGGCGACCGCTCTGCATTGAGGTGGTGGTTTGGTTCTTGGGCCAGTAGGGATAGCCATCGAGTGCGCGGTGCACGTAGTCCGGAGCGTTGATGATCATCATGCCCTGGTAGTACTTCATTGTTGCTGGTTCATTGCCGTTCTCAACCCAAGAGTTGGGTTCGCAAAGACCGACCAAGAGATCGGTGAGGGCCTTGGCACGCTCTTCCTTCGGGACTGGCTCAGTGCCGCCGGGACCGGTGTTCTGGCCAGCGCCGCGGCCGCCTGATTGGCCGAAGGGGCTTTGACCGCCGCCACCGCTGCCACCTGATTGAAGAACGGAATTGAGGTCGAATTGCGGGGCATCTGTGTAATCAGGAAGGACCATGAGCAGGTCGTTGATGTCGTAGATTTCAACGCGAAGGAACTTGTCGAGACGCTCGCGAGGGCCGACTTGGAAATCGCCGCCCTGTGACATCTGCCAAGTATTGCCCTTTGTGCCGCTGGTATCGCCCATGGCCTTATCAAGGACGCGTTCCATGAGTGTTAACGCAGCGAGATTGTCTGCTTTCAGATTGATCTGTTGTTCTTTATCCAGACCGATGGGGTTGCGGTCGTCTTGCCACATTGCATCGATTTCGGCACCTGTGAATTCTGCAACGAACTTGATGACATCTTCGAGGCGCTGATCTTTGAATTCAGCAGTGACCGGACGCATCAGCTTCAAGAGTGTGTCGCGTTGTGGGACGCCGGTTGATGGCACCGCAACTGGAGCTGAAGAAGCCTGAGCGAAAGCACCCGAGGCAAGGCCTGCGAGAGCTGTCAGGGAAACAGTGACCGAAACAACGATGCGATTCAACTTCATATTCCGCTCCATACACGGCTTTTAGAGCCGCGAAAGACTGACACGAGCAGCCAATTCATGCCGAAATGTCGGCTACTTGTAATTCTCTGATACTCACCTGAACCGAAAGTTCCCCTATCGGTTCAAGTTGTACCCATTGTACCGATTTGATCGGTTTGAAGTGGCGGGGTTTGACACGATTTTTCACAAATTGCTTGTTAGGAATGCGTTACGGCTGTCGAACCGGGAATTCTCAAACTGTGAATTCCCCCGATTTGACAAATTCGGCACGGACGCGTTCCAAGAGCAACTTTGTTGCTCGGATACCCGCTTCCTCTGAGATCGTTCCACCCTCAAATTCAATGCCGACTCTGCCGCGATAGCCTGCTTTGAGCACGATTCGCAACATGCGAACGTAATCGGTGTGAGTTTCATTTCCCTGGTTATCAAAATCATGTGACTTGGCGCTGACACCTTTGGCAAAAGGCATCGACGCCTGGGTTCCAACATAGCGATCAAACGGCTTCTTCGCGCCTTTGTCATCTGTGGCGTTTTCGTAGTTACCGAAATCAGGCAACAGACCAGCGCGAGGGTGGTTGGTCATTTTGATGGTCTTGGTCAGCCAGACGGCGTTACTGGAAAGGCCTCCGTGATTTTCAACGATGACGTTTATTCCCACTTTGTCGCCAAACTCACACAATCGGCGGAGGCCATCGGCAGCAAGGTTCATTTGCTCCGTCCACGTGCCGCTGGATTGGGCGTTTACGCGAATGGAATGACATCCTAGGAACTTCGCAGCATCAATCCATTTGTAGTGATTTTCGACTGCGATGGTGCGTTTGGCATTGTCGGGATCGCCGAGTGCTCCTTCACCATCGCACATGATCAAGACGCTTTGTACGCCCTCGCTTGAACAGCGATCTCGCAGGTCTTTGAGATAGCCTTCATCTTTGGCTCGATCTTTCCAGAACGAGTTCACATATTCAATGCCGTCAATCCCATAGGTTTGCTTTGCAACGCGAGGAAAATCTAAGTTCGTTATTTCTTTCGCGAAGAGCGCACGATGCAGCGACCATTGCGCGAGCGAAATCGTGAAGAGTTCCTTTGGTTTCGGAGTCGCGAGTCTTGGAGTGCACTCGCATCCGGTGAGTGCACACGCGGCGGCACCGAGAGATGCGGCGGCGATCAATAGGGCCTGACGACGGGAAAGTGGTTCATTCATGCGAATTCTCTCTTGCAGTAATTAGCGGAGCATTTCGTTCAATGTTGGTTCGATGGCTTCGGCCCAGATTTCGTATCCCCTCGCGGAGAGGTGCAGGAAGTCCGGCATGACCGCCTTGGTGATGTAGCCGTTGGGAGCGAGGAATTTCTCAGAAATATCGAGATAGACGATATTGCGTCGATCATTTACTGTTTGAGCCATTCCGTTGATGGACTTGATCTTGTCACGCATTTCGCCTGGCGCTTCGCTTCGTGGGAATACACCAAGAAGCAAGACCTTCGTGTCGGGCTGAAGCTCTCGCATGCTTTGCACGATCCCCACGATTCCGTCGGCAATTTCTTCTGCCGAATTTGTCACGGGCGGATTGCCGCCTTGCCCGGTGTTGTTGGTTCCGATCATGATTACGGCGACACGCTTGCCGGTACGACTAGGCTTTATTCCCTCCAGGTTTCCGTTCGCCAGCCGCCAGAGAACATGCTGAGTGCGATCGCCGCTGATTCCCAGATTAAGTGCGCCTCGCTTGGCGAAGTATTTTTCCCAAGTGGCTTTGCCGCCGCCTTCCCAGCCTTGTGTGATTGAATCGCCAATAAAAATCAGTTCGCCATCAAATCCTGCGGCGTTGTTGGATAGCTGTTCAAATCGCTTCACCCATCCTGCATCGCTCTTGGGCACGGCGGTGGTGGCGGAATGGTGACCGAGTTCTAGTTTCTGCTGTGCCACGACCGGAGGTTCAGATTGCTTTGACTGCTGGCAGCCAGCGAGCAGCAAGGCGGAGAGGAGAGCGGGTGCAACGAGTGGTGAGTATTTCATAGCCGCAGAGTCTAGCAGGAATCGGACCCGCTGCAATGCCACAGATTTAGACCACTGCGAGCTGTGGTCCATGAGTGTCAAACTCGATCGGGTAAAAGGCTGCCTGCGGATTGGGAGGCGATTGAGTGAGTTGTTGCATCAGATGTTGCTTAGACTCGACCGATTTTGCAATGAAGAGCAGGAAACCGCCTCCCCCAGCGCCGGGAAGGAGATAGCCGTCGATATGTGGTCTCGCGGCGGCGACAATTCCGTCGATCATGTCGTTGCTCGCCGATGAGTCGATCTGCCGCTTCAGGAGCCAGTATTCGGTGATGAGGCGTGTGAATTCCCTTGGATTGTCTGATATTAGTGCCCGCAGCAACTCCTGTGCATTTCGTTGAATACCGCGAATGACTCGTAACGTGGCTGGATCACGGTCGAGATAGCGACAGATAAACCGTTGCAGGATATTTGCGGCCAGGCGCTGCTGTCCCGTGTAATAGAAAAGCGAGCGATGTCGAAGCGTTGCGCCGATCTCCGAGTCCATTGCGAATTGCGTGATCAAGGGAGTCTGATCGGGGCCGGGCTTAGTCTGTAGCGATTTGAGCCCAGGAATAAGGCCGCCATATTGATCCTGCCATCCGCCGCCAGATTCGATCAACTGCTCCACCAGACTGACACGTTGGGCGATTTCATGGACCTCTGATGTACTGGGTTGATGCCCCTGAAACCGTCGCAATGCCGAGACCATCGCCGCAGCCAGAATGGAACTCGTTCCCAGCCCAGATCCCTTGGGGACGCTGGATTCAAAGGTAATCTCTATTCCCGAATCGAGATGATTGAAAAGCCGTCGTGACTGAGACTGATTAAGTGGGGCAATAGTCACGGCGATCGCAGCGCGAGCCAGCGCAGACCAATGCCCGGCAGGGGCTAGGCCAACAGATTGGGAAAGTGCCACGCTCATATGTTGATTCTGGTCAAGGCTGCGAATTCCCAGTGACCGGTTGGTGGTCGTGTGTACCGCTGCCCTTACCGGGAGCGAGCCGGAGATCTTGATGCCAACATTAATCACAAGTCCGCCGCAATCATTGCA
>SXOY01000090.1 GCA_005776545.1 Planctomycetia bacterium
ACGCTTCGTTCCGAGCAAGCCGTTGAACAGGTCGACAAATTGACAGCGATCCGCCCAGAAGCCTCCCGCTCATGGCGCATCGGTCGCGATATCTCGCCCGAAGTGGTTGACACCATTGCCAGCTCAACTGAGGCTCCATCGCACCCATTGGCACGCTCCAAAGATGGACACGAAGGCGCTGCTCCTGGTTCAATCCATGAGGTTGCCAGAATCGCACAGACTTTTACGCCTATCCAGATGCCATTCTCTTCGCCACTGATCAGCGCTGCAAGCTCCGGCATGTCCAACATTCCTCGCAAGCCCACCGGGTTTGTCGTTGAAGTTGATGCGGCTTCGAGCTCGCTTGCCGCGATCAAGGGCCTGCTTGCCGAAAAGACCAATTCTGTTGCTACGTTTATCGAACTGCCATCGGCCGTTGATGCAGGCCCGCTCACCGATCCCGAGACCATTCTCTGGTTTACTCAGTCCCCAGAGAATTGGGTCCCCCGCGTCCGCGTCCCGGTTGTAGTTGGTCGCTGATTCCTCCTACCTAAAAACAAAGCAGGCAACCTAAAAACAAAGCAGGGCGCCATCTAAGACAGCGCCCCGCTGGAGGAGAGAGAGACTCTTTTGAGCAACAAGTTGCTACCTTGTTATACGTGTCACATCGGCTCAACGTTTCATACTATCTTCAAGATTCTCTGTCTTAACATTTCAGAATGACCTGTCAAGCACCAAATCGTGCGAACACAACCCACGAAAACATCGGTAATTCATGGGATTTCGTGCAATTCACTCCGTTTTGCTCCGCCCTACCAACGATAGTGAAATTCTTGCGCATCACCCTGATTAAGGATTACTATCAATCTGCAAACGCATGTACGAACAGAGTCCTTGCTTTGCATTCGAGCGTCCGAGGCCCCTACTTCTTTTCTTCCGAATCCTCTGCCGGCGGCATCTGCACATCATCCATTTTCGGCGCAGCCTTCTTTTCTACGCCATCGTTTTTCTTGCCGCCTCGCTCCTGCAAAAACTTCCGTACCGCTTCGCGCCGCTGCTCTGGTGACATGGTCGCGAGTTTCGTCCGCATCGCCTCAGGCAGCCTGGGATCGTTGATATCCAGTTCCTTCTTGCCGGCGATAATGTCATCCATGTCCTGCTTTAAAGTGTCGCGCCGACCCAGGTAGTTCTTGCGATCTTCGTTTTCGTTCGCTCGTAAGCGATCGATCTCCTTGATAACCAGTTCTTTCTGGGCTTCGGTCAACACCGCCCATTGCCGCGTGTGAACTTCTCCGGCCTTGGGTGCTCCCGCGTAGATCCGCTGCAACTGTTCTCTTGCCTTCTCTAACGCTTCGTTCATGGCATCTTCAGACATCATCGATTCATCTGCGGTACCTGGCGCATCTGCTTTTTTGGTCGCCGGTTTCTTTTCTTGCAATGCGCGACGAATCTCTTCCACGCCGCGGCGGAAGTCGTCACCCTCGCCCATCTCTCCCTTCAGTCCCAGTGTTTCACGTGCTTTGGTCACCTTCTCGCGGTTCTTCTCGAAATACGCGCGTTGCTCAGCCTGGAACGCTTTTTCAAAATCGCGAAGCGACTTCTCCTGCTCGGCGGTCAATCGCGTTGCTGCCGCCGCCGACTCGCTTTGAATCACCTGCAGTGCATTCAGGAACATCCGGTGCGCCAACGGACGATCGCCTTCGCGCCGCTTTCCGGGACTGCCACCAAAACTCTTGGCATCGCCCGGCACGCCGCCCTCGCGCACCGATGGGCCGCTTAAGGCATCGGGTTTGTCCGTCTGTGCAATCACGTGACCATTGAACAACAACACAACCCCGAGGGCAAGTGGGCGGATACTACAACGGTGATGAAATAACTGCATAACAAGACCCTCCAATGTATCTCTTCATTGTACAACGCTGAATCACGCCTGAAATTGCAATTTTGCGGCGATTCAGCAGCCGGTGCTGAAGCTCTCTACAAAACTGAGGTAGTCGAAGAAATCTATCACGTTATCGTGGTTGATATCGGCGGCAGGGTTGTTCGATGAGAGGGCTTGCACGAAATCCAAGTAGTCAAAGAGATCTATGGAATCATCCTGGTTGAAGTCGCCGAGACAACGAACTGAGAGGGTGGCGATTTGGGTGGTTGCTTCGCCGCAGGAATTGGTAAGAGTGCATGTGAAGTTGCCGATGTCGGATGTTTGGAAGTGAGTGAGTGTGAGCGTCGTCGATTCACCATTGGTTGGAGAAGAGAAAGCACCTGAGCTGCCCAACGCTGCTCCGCCTCCGATGGAGGCTCCACCGGGACCATTGTTGATGTTTAAACCGTTCCGTTTCCATTGGAAGGAGACATCGGCGTATCCGGATGCCGGAGTCGCGGAGAACACAATTGTCGAGTTCACAAATGTATGAACAGGTTGCGGATTGGCGGCGACGCGCGGAATGTCCGTTTCTGTCCAACATGCAAAATACGAGGCGGGCTGATCGCCTTCGGGAAGGAAGGATCCTCCCAGAAGCAACTCTCCAGTTGAAAGAGAGTCGATTGCAGAAATTGTGGAAGACCATGACCCAACGGGCGACCATGAGACGCCATCCCATCGTGCGAGATTGTCTACAGGAATGCCGGCGGCGATTGAGAACCCTCCACCTGCGAGGATGTCGCCGTTAGCAAGCACATGAATGGATGCCACACCGCCGTTCATCCCGGATCCAAGAGTTGACCAAACGCTCCCATTCCACACAGCAATTCGAGATGCAGGCTGACCGCCTGCCAAAGTGAAAGCCCCACCAACAATGAGATCGCCATTGGGATGAAGTGCGAGCGCGTACACATGGTTGTTTACCCCATCGCCAAGTGGTGACCAAGTTGCCCCATCCCATTTCCGCACGTGTGGTCGAGTGAAACCGCCGCCAGCAACAAGGTCGCCATTCGGCATGACTATGAGGTTGGTGTGCGTTGAAGAGCTACCGTCGAAGCCCTCACCAAGAGCAGACCAAGACACGCCATCCCACTGCGCGATGCCGCGAGCATTGACGGTTCCGATGCTGGAGAAATCGCCTGCAACAATCAAGTTGCCATTGTGAAGCTGCGCGAGAGCCTGCACCTGAATTCCGTTAAATCTGGCGGTGTCAAGCGAGTGCCAGTTTGAGCCATCCCATCGCGCAACGTATTCGGCAGCGACACCACCAGCAACGGTAAATGCGCCACCGGCAATTAGATCTCCGTTTGAGAGTTTTAACAGTGCGTTGACAGTGGGCTGGGGCAACATGCCGCCAGACATGCCGGTATGCAAAGTGGACCAGTTTGCACCATCCCACTGCGCGATGCACTGTACAGGAAGAGTTCCTATTCGGGTGAATCGACCTGCAACCACGGCGCTGTTGGTATCAATCGCACTGATCGCAAAGACCTGCCCGTTCAAGATGCCCGAATATGGCAGGGAGGATTCTTCGCATTGGGCGTGGCAGACACTCGTGCTTAATGCTGCCGCAGTAGCAGAAACCAATGGAAGACAACTACCAAGCCGCCAATTGCGCATGATCAAGAGACACCCCCAGAGTTTGGTCCCCGAGGTCGAGAGCCTTCAGGGGAAGGTCTTAGCTATACGGCTTTGGATCGGCTGTGGTTTCACGGATTTGGGGGAGCTCGCCCGTTTTCAAGGAAAGGTCCAGAATAGTGAGCAGATCGCTATCAACAAATTATGTCAGTCATTGCACCATCGCCCCCAGCGTGGGGCGCACGCATGTAGCCGGTGGCGCAGAGACGCCTCGTCACCAGCCACCGGACAGCCGCCTCAAAAACCCTTCCTCAGAAAAATGCCGCGACATTCGCGGCATAGATCTCGCTGCACTGAATCCTCAGCACCCAACTGCAAATTCACCCACAAAATCAAGATGGTCAAAGAAGTCAACAACACCATCCCCATTGAAGTCGGCAGCAAGCTCGCCGCCGGCAAACACGGCAACAAAATCCAAGTAATCAAAAAAATCCGCGACACCATCGCAGTTAAAGTCCGCAGCGCACACCGAAAGTGCAACTCACGGACCCGATGAGCAATCTCACTCGGCACCGCCTGCACCAAGATACTCCACTGGGGCGGCCTGTCCCAGTTTCCCATGGCCCCACGCGAGATGAAGTATTCCGCGTATTGAACAACCTTCGGCTTGCCGACTTCCATTCGCTTCGCTTTGTCGTTCCAGAAATTCAACTTCAACTCGTTCCGCCGCAAGCAAGCCTCAAGCCCCCGTGTCACAATCTCGGCGCCAACCGGATACTTCCACCCCTTGAGCAAAGGTTGCTTGATCCAGGTCTCGGTGATGAACGGAGTTGGATCAGGTGTCTGCGACATGGCGATGGATCGTAGACATTGCTGTTAAGACGACCAGAGCGGCAAGCGATCCCGCAGCTGAACTCCCCTCCAAAAGAAAGGAGGTGCCGGAGGAAATTCCTTTCCTCTGGCATTGCATTTCTCCTTCGCAGTCGCAGCGGTTGACCTGCATTAACTCGGACGATGCCCTATGCAAAGATTGAGTGTCTGATGTAGCCCGCGCCCGAGTCTTAATCTGCCATCCCCGCCGCCACCCGCGCAGCCTTAATCCGCCTGAACAATTCGGCATGCTTGACCATGAATCGATACTCCGCAATATCCCAATTCGTACCGTAAAAAACTCCGCTCAGAGCTTTGAGTTCCTTTTCGCGGTCCTCGGAAAGTGCTGCGTATTGCTTGATGCGAACCGCGCGCTTGGGCGAGGCGCCATCAGCCGCGAGCATAAATGCGGCCTGTTCGAGAGCCTTAGTACCTTCTGGATATCCAACCGCGGCAAATGATCCCTGGTCTCTCCGCCAATTGTCCCCAGACGAATTGAAGAAATACTGTGAGAGTCCTCCATTGCCAATCTGTCCCGTAGCCTCGCAAACATTGGACAAGCACGTGACACATCTCCGTTCCTCTTCCGAAAGCTCCATGTCTTCAGGTGGGTCCGTGTGATGCGCCGCAGGAAGACCCCGAGCGTGATAGAGGTACTTGAGCGCCCTACGACTATGTTTCTTGTTTGCAATAACAGACTCGGCGATTTCGAGAGCCACTTGTGGTTCAGTGCGATCCAGTGCTTGCAGGGCAGAGTCGAATGTACAATTCCAAGGCCACTCCGTTGCCGAGAGTGCTTTGTTCAGCATCGGCCGCACAACCGCGGCCGGAATCGTGATCTGTTGACGAGAAAGCTCATCGAGGACAAAGTGAATATTCCTCGTGTTATCCAGCGAAAGTATCTTGTCACTCGTAAGCAGAGCTATCGCCTCATCTTTTCGCTGACTGACAAGCAAAGCTATTGACCACTTGAGAGGATGACCATTGTTTGAGGTGATGTTCTCCCTTGCCCATTCCACAATCGCATCAATGAGCGTTGCATCAGCCCAACCACCGTCGAGCGCCAGGTCGAGTCCCACGCAGACGGCTTCTCGCCGCATATGCGCGTCTTCGTGTGATTCATCTCTAAGCAACTGAATCACCCAGGAAACGAGTTCAGCATTGCCAGTCGCGGCCCTCGCCCTGATCGCCTTTGTAAAGATCCGCCAATCAGCGTCATTCCACAAATGATCAAAGCGTTCACCCAGGGATCGCGGCCTCAATGGCCAGAGCAAATCCCACACTCGCTCAAGCGGCGAACTAGTCAACACGTGATTGTCGGGTCGCGTCCAAGTACTACGTGGATCGTCGAGCGCTCGTGTTAGAAAGGGAACGACAATTTCTCCAGCCTTGCGCAATCGAATAGTTGCTGGGCGATGTAAATCGTTATCAGAGTTCAAAAGATCGTCGATGAGTTCGGGAATCTCCTCAGCAGTTGGCGGAGGCGCGCTATCTGCCTCATCTATCAGTAGTCCCCGTTTCTCGAGACTGGCGGAAAGTAGCCGACCGAACAACGCATCGCTGGCGAGCTGGATTGCAAAACTCTTCATTCCGCTGGGTGTGCCGCCCTTATGGCGGCGGCCCAAAATGACCGCCGAGCAGTCCCAACGAGGCCGACAAATACCGCGACAAGCCACCACATTCGCTAGCTTAGCAGCCAATCCAAGTAGGCCCATAGGGTTCCTCACCACGGCTGACCTTCCTCCGAAAGAAAGGAGGTGCCGGAGGAAATTCCTTTCCTCTGGCATGGCATTCGGAATTGAACTCCAGAGCTGATCCGTCCTTGAATAGGCGCCCTGTCTGACCGACGGCCTCCTCTAGAACCCGCTTTTTCACTCAAAAAAGCCGCTTTCACACAAAACCTCAAAAAAACCATACAATCTACTTGACACCCGTTAACCCAATCATTAAGCTACCTATATAGTCACAAGGACCTATCTCATGAATCAAACCCAACCCACGCCGCCGCCACCCACAGATGCCCCATCAGGCATTTCACTTCCCGCCTCGCACCCAAAAAATCGAAGGGTGCCACGCTCGGTGGCCTTCTTCAATTCTCGTGGCCCCCTTCAAATGTCTCAACCGGGCCTGACCCAATCCGCGTTTTCAGCTCAAAAACAAAAGATGATCAGGTGATCATCACTTTTAATGATCACCTTTGAAATGAAATGATCACCTTTCGTTTCTGACTCAAAATCAACACTCTCAACTTTCTCCCCCGCCTCAGCACTCATTGCTCTGCACTAAGCACTTCCTCTTATACCCTCCGCCATGCCCTTCACAGAAGATTCCATCTCCGCAACTCTTTCGCCAATGCTTCCGCCCGGCGCAATGAAATCCTGCGCCACATGCGACGGGTTTGTCTCAGCGAAGATTCATCTGCCTGGTACACAATCAAGTAGCGCCTTCGACTCGACTGCTCGAGCATGTCTGGCCGCACTCAAACAATCTCACGCTGGTGAACCGATCATCGCGTTTACTGCAGAGTTCATCGACGACGGCGGCAAGGTGGTCCATACCGCCAAGATCACAACCGCGCAGCACTCGGCACCCAGCACTCAGCACTTGTCTTCTCAACCCACCGCACAGGAAGGACATCGCCCGATCTCTGGTTTGAAATCTGCGGCACCA
>SXOY01000091.1 GCA_005776545.1 Planctomycetia bacterium
ACACATCGCAACATTGGGCTTTTCGGACTTATTGAGCTTCGCAAGAACGCCGCGAACGAGCTGCTTGTTCCATACAACGGCTCGCACCCTGTGATGGCGAAGCTCAATGCGTTCTTCCGTGAAAACGGCCTTTTCACTGTTCTCATGGGGAGCGGCATCATGTGCAACCCGCCGCTGAGCATCACGGCTGCCCAGCTTGCGGAGAGCTTTGACATTATCGATCGCGGTCTGGCATTAGCTGATGCGGTTTTTGAGACATAAAAAACGGCGTTTTCGAACCAATATCGCCATTTTTGAGATTTTTGTAAAAATCGCTGCAAGATTTCTTTCGCATCTGGCAACTCCTTCAGGAGGGCGTGGTGTTGGTCAATCCCTGACCGGTTTTGACCAGTACATCCTCCTGCAAGATTGGCGGGTCTATGGGTTTCATCAGATGTCTGATTGCAGCGATGGTTGCTGCCGAGTTTGCCGGCGTGGTTATGGCTGCGCCGACCATTACTCCAATTGGGATCATCAATCAGGATCCATCGGTTGCGTCAAGGGCGTTGGCTATCAACGCTGATGGCACTGTCGTGGTTGGGACCAATGAAATTTCACCGGGCGTGAATTACGCCATTCGTTGGTCGGTTAGTGGGGGGCTGCAGAATCTGTCTTGTGGCAGCAACTCTGGTCTGTATGCCGTGAGTGCAAGCGGTGCTGCGGCGGTGGGGGCTGTGAATAACGGAAGCATCTTCCTTTCGGGCCGCTGGGATTCGCCTGGCGCATGCGTGATTCAGTCCTCTCAGCCGATCACATCTTTTGGCGCACGCACGGTCGGCATGAATCCAACAGGGACGATCGTGGTTGGATCAACTGACCAGTTTTCAACTTTTGGACCGTATAGCGTTCCATACAAATGGACCCAGTCTGGCGGCGTCGCGTATCTTCCATTTCCATCAGGGCACAATTTCGGGTTTGCAAACGCGGTAAGCAGCAACAGTCAAGTGATTGTTGGCGGCACAGGAAGCATTGGTATTTTCACCGTGCCGCAGGCAGCATATTGGGATTCTGCTGGCGCACACAACATGGGGTTCATGCCAGCAGGAATCGCGTCTACGGCAACTGATTGTAGTTCCGATGGTGCGGTGATTGTCGGGTTTGGAGATAATGGCGGGGCTGCCTTTTCCCCTGGGCCTTATCGTGCATTTCGCTGGAACGGCGGCGTCTACCAACCGCTCGGGCTTCTCGCCGGCGCTCCCTCAAACGGAAACAGCTTTGCCCGCGATGTGTCAGAGGATGGAAGTGTGATTGTGGGCGAAAGTAGCACCGCAACATCACAATCCGCGTTCATTTGGCGGCAGGATTTTGGTATGAAGGTGCTCGCTTCGCTGCTTGCGGAGCTGGGTGTAAATCTGACCGGATGGACCAACTTGTCAGAGTGCTACGGTATCAGTGCAGATGCCACAGCACTTTGCGGCACAGGCGTCTACAACGGAGTAAGCCAGGGATTTGTGGTTCGTGGACTTCCCAAGCTCTGTGGCCCGCTGATCACGGGGCATTCGTTGGATAATTCGTTTTGCTCCGGTCCCAGCAACGTCAACTATCTCATAGTGAATGGCTATTTCCCGGTTGGAAGCACGTTTCAGTGGAATCAGCAATTCGGAGACTATCCATTCAACTTTGTCCTTCCGGTTATAGATGGGCTTTATTACTCCGGCGCAACAACATTTCTTCTCTTTATCTATCAGGGGCAGCCCGCTCTTTCAGGTGACTATTTCTGCGAGATTTCCGGTGGCTGCGCAAGCGTAACGACAGGCATTATCAATATCAACTTCCTTTCAGCACCGGTAGTTACGATTCAACCGCCGCTCGACCTGGCGCCCTGTGGCAAAGGTCCTGTCACCTTGACAATCGCGGCCACGTCGGATGCAGGTCCGCTGGCCTATCAATGGCAGGCTGAAGTGCCATTTATGAGCAACAACTTCATAAGCTTGATCCCAACAATCAATTGGGGTGTTGCAACCGCTTCGGGTACGTCGACGCCTTCGCTCACACTTACGGACTTCTATCTGACTGGCGCCACCACCTATCGCTGCCTGGTTTCGAATTCCTGCGGGTATGTCTATACGCAATCCACGCTGATAGTCCCTTGTTTCGGTGACTTCAACTGCGATGGAAGCGTCGACTTTTTCGACTATCTTGACTTTGTTGATTCATATTCTGCAACCGGACCCGATGCCGACTTTAATAAAGATGGCTCAGTTGATTTCTTTGACTATCTCGACTTTGTGGATTCCTACTCCGCTGGCTGCTAGGCGGCCTTAAAACGAGCGTTTCCCTCCGGGGCTTTGGGCCGTTGTGGCCCAGAGCCTCTTTTTTGCGCTGGGGTACGAACAGATTGCTTCCATGCTGCAACAAAGGTGAACGGAAATCTAGCTTGCGTGTGTGGTCCATTTCTGTCATACTCAAACAGTGGCTCGTGTGTGTTTAGACATTCAAAGGGGGTCCCATGAAACGTGTAGCACTGACAGTTCTTGCCGTTATCGCTTCTGGCGCAAATGCACAACTCACTGCTGATTTCGAAAGCCCGGCTTTCAGCGGATCTGCAGATGGAGTTCTCGTGAGTGGCCAGCAGGGTTGGTATCTTCCAGCTGTTGCGGGAGCCATTGATCAGTTGGTGTATTCGTATGCTGGCAATGTGCTGGGGATCGCCGCGAATCCAACCGGTGGAGAGCAGTTCATGGCGGGTCACAGCCTGGGTGGGACTTCGCTGGCTCGCGCTCAACACGATTTTGATTTCTCAACCGCGAATGTCTGGACACTTTCTCACGACTTTGCATGCGCCTATGACGGAATCGTGCCGCTTACTCCGAATCTCGCGAGCTTTTCGTTGAATCATCCCTCGCTTGCGAGCGGGTATAAACAGTACATTGCTCTGCATAATTTTATGGACACAAATGATGCTACTTTGGGTTGGAAGCTTGAATTCAACATCTCGGATGCCGCGGGAGTCGCACTCGCCAATCAAAGCCCTGGCCCGGAATTCACCAATTTGCTTTACAACCACTGGTATCGCGAGTCAGTCACAGTTGATTTCAGTACCAACAGGATCACAAGCATCAGTTTGACCGACCTCACGACGAACATCGCGGTCACCGCGACTCCGGATTGGTATGTTTCAGGCGGTGCCGCCAGTACGCTGCCGCTGCCACCATCGGTTCGCTGTTTTGCTGGTGGGGCAACTGCGGGGAGCATCGCGGCATTCGATAACATCTCAGTTGTTGCGGCAGGATGCGCGGCAGATTTCAATGGAGATCAGGTGGTCGATTTCTTTGACTATCTTGATTTCGTGCAGGCTTTCTCTGCGAATGAGCCGTCGGCAGATTTTAATGGTGACACGGTGATCGATTTCTTCGACTATCTTGATTTTGTGCAAGCGTTTTCAGCGGGCTGCTGAGTCCAAATCAAACACCCTCCGCAATGGCGCGGAGGGTGCGGGGGTCAGTGTATCGCCGTCGAAAGCGACGACAACTTTCTGTGTGGCTGGTGGAATCAGCAACCCGAGCTGAAGACGTCGACGTAGTCGAGATAATCGAAGAAGTCAATGACGCTGTCGCGATTGAAATCAGCGGTGGGGAGGTTGCCGCTGAATGCGTCAACAAAATCGAGGTAGTCGAAGAAATCGACGACACCATCTTCGTTGAAATCAGCGGGGCATAGGATCAGGAGTGCGACGTAGTTGGGACCGTATTCGATCTTGGTGTGCTGCGGGATATCATGGTTTGGGAAGACGCCGGTACGGGTTGAGCCAGTCATAAGTGTCATGCTGGTTCCTGGAGTAGGTACAAATCCACCTGCAAATGATGCGTGAATTGTCGCGGCAGCGCCGCTGATTGTCATTGCGCCAGTCGCGTTGATGCGGTCGTAAGGAAGCGTGTCGACATCATCGCCATAGATATCGAAGAAAACATCGGAATTAGTGCTCATGTTGATTGAGCCTGTGGCTTGAATACGGCCGAACGTGTTCACGTTTGCCCCATGCGGACGCACTGTGCCAATTACGGTGAATGCGGGCGTTTGAATACTTCCATAGCCTTGAATAATGCGGCCGAAATTCAGAACTAGAGGTTGTGCACAGATCAATGCTCCGCTGCCTAGGTTATCACCCAAACTCGTAAACGTTGGAAGACCGAGTCCATTTGAATCAAGCAGCGTGATAGAGTTGGAATTTGCAATCAGGCTGCTACCCGCGTTAAATGTCACTCCAGCGGCGGTGTTGTTTCCCATTGTAATATTGGCCAACGCGAACACTTCCGTGCCTGAATTGAATACAACCTGAGCGTTAATAGTGCCAGCACCAACCCACCCGGAATCAGAAATCGCCGGGTTGTTGTTGAACGTGTATTTGGTGCCATCAATCATGCCTGAATTGTTGCGGAACTTGCCGTTGATCGTGATTCCGTTCGTCCCGGTCGATGTGATGACACTGCCGCCGCTTTCCATGAAAAGCTCGGACGTTGTGATCGTACCCGTTCCGTCGAGTGTGCCGTTGGTTCCAGGTGTGACGATCTCGAGGCCGTTGGGAGCGATGATTTGGCCACCGTTGATAGTGATGGCGTCTACGGTCGCGCGATTTGCATCGTGAATTGTGAGCGTGTGTGCCCCGACACTGACAATGCTGCCATTCTGGGCATCAAAGCCGAGCGAGCTTGTGGCCAGGCCAGCGGTGAGGTTGCCGTTGGTCAGTTCCAGCAAGCCTCCAGAGAGGATGCGGATCTCGCTATTCACTGCGCCAGCACCGGCGATATCGGTTGGTCCACGCAGAATCGCTCCGCTGGTAATCTGAGTTCGGAAAGCGTTGATGGTGCTAAGAAGCCCGCCGCTATCGCCCTCCATTTCAATAACGCCCTGGTTGTTAATGTGAATGCCAGGCGCATTAATAGTCGCACCTTGCGCTACATCAATTTTGCCGATCGGGTAGACGGTCGCGAAGGGACCGGACGCATTCGAGATGTTGAAGACGGCCTCATCGTTGACAGCGAGAAGCCCATCCCCGCCTGTTGCTCCACTGGCACCACCGACATGAACCTCCGCGAATGTCGCTGTTGTTCCGAAGTTCTCGAGCAAAACATCGCCGACACTGGCAGTGCCACCGGCGATGTTGAGCCTTCCACCGGTAACGGTGCCGCCTAGTTCTGCCTCAAACCGACCATCGCCAGCGCTACCGACAGTGAGTATGGCATTGGAAGGCATTACCATGGTTGAACCGGCATTGGCGATAATCATCCCGCCAAAATCGTCTGGACCTTCGCCTAAAAGAACTGAGCCGGTGGTCGTAAGGTCTGATCCAGACGAGACGTTGAAATCGCAGAAATTGGCACCAGTACCGCCACCCACAACGAGTGCCGGTCCGGCAAGAAATGGAGAGAGAGTGGAGGTTGCGCCCTGCCTCATCGTGATGACTGGGTTGTCGACGCCACCGTTGAAGCGCGGGCTGCCGGCGGTGCTTGTCCAAGAAAGCACGCCGCCGTTGATGTCAATTGCTCCGCCATCAAGGTCAAGAGTGGACCCGGTGCCAATGGCAAGTGAACCAGTCTGGATAAGTGACGTGTCCCCGGTATGAAGGAGGGCCGTTCCGCCATCTGGATCACCTGCGACAAAGGTCGTCCCATCGACGATCACTCGGCCGGGCGCATTGACGTTAAGGGTTGCCGTACCGGCAGCAGTTCCAGCAGTGGTGTTTCTTCCTAGAAAAAGATCACCAGCAACGTCAACGGTTGCACCGACTATCAATCCGATGCCTTGAATAGTAACATTGGCAATTGAAGTGGAGAGGTTTCCAATAACCAGGTCGCCGAGGAATTTTGCCCTTGCACCATTGCTGATATTTACCGTTGCATCGCCGCCGTTTCCCCAACGAGACTGCCCCGTGCCATTGACTGTCAATGTTGAGATTGGGAAAGGTGCTAAGGCGACGAATCCGGAGACAGTGAGACTTCCAATGCCCGCGCTACCTTGCCCGACATGTATCGTGTCGTTGCACGTAACTGTGCCGCCGGAGGTGATGCTCATGGTTCCTGTGCCGTTGTTTCCGATGAACAGGTCGCTTGCACCAAGTACGATGAACTCTGCGTCATCGTCATTGATATTGAATGTGCCAGTAGCATTTGGTGCGTCACCGATGTTCACAAAGCCCGAGGGCCCGCTGGACCACGTTCCGGTTGTCAAAGTCACGGTGGCAACGTCAGCGGCGAGGTCTCCAATTGCCACTCCGTTGGTTGTGGTGTGGGGGCTGGAAAATGTGTGGGTGATCGTGCCACGTCGATATGAATGTGTGCGACTCGTTGCAACTGTCGCATTCCAACTGACTGGGTATAGGTTATTGAGATTGAATACGAGGTCGTTTGCGGCAACAGGAACGGCCACAGGGCTCCAATTCCCTGATGTCGCAGCTGCACCACCTGCGGCATTGTTCCAATTGAGCGTCTGTCCCAAAGCAGTTGAACTGCACAATGTACCGGCGCAACCGGCAATCGCGACAAGAACTGATCGAGAAGGAACATCGTTGATGCGTGTCTGAGAGCGATTCATAGTTTCTGCTTTCCTGATTTTGGATATCAACATTGCATCCAGTTCGTAAATGCGAATCTGGACTAACACCGTGGTACATGCGAGTTGAGTTGAAAAATGGGGACATGAATTCCGCAGGGCAATCTCGTTTTCGGTTAATAACAACCCGACGGGACTGACCTCAGGATCACCGCCAGAAGCGCAAGCAGTCTTTCGGAGCTCAAGCTTGTTTCTAACGACCGATAATAACACAGATTCCGTTGGTTCTGAGCAGATTTCTTAACAACCAAGGCTGTAGGCATCAACAAAGTCGAGGTAATCAAAGAAGTCAACGAACCCATCCCCATTGAAATCCGCGTTGGGAGAATTAAGTGAGAAGGCGTCGACAAAGTCGAGGTAATCAAAGAAGTCGACGACTCCGTCGCAGTTGAAATCGCCGCCGCAGTAGGTGAGGTTAGCGACTGAAGACGGCATGACTCCGCAAGTTGAGCTGACCATGCAGTAGTACTGGCCAGCATCCTGAGCCTGGAAATTTGAGATAGTGAGAGTGGGGGTTGTGCCGCCGGCGGCGATTGCTCCGCTTGGGAGAGTGCCGTTGCTGACGGGGGTATAGATCGGGTATGCGGGGACATATCGCCACCACTGGTAGGACAGAGTTCCGTAATCACCGGGGGCGACTGTGACAGAGAGCGTTGAAGTGGTGCCGTGATAGCAGATCAGTTCGTCAGTGGGCTGAGAGGAGATCACAGGATTGGCATAGCCAAAGGTGTAGCGAGCAAAGTTGTTCGAGACTTGATTGCCAGCGAAAAAGAACTGACCACCAACGGCAAGATCGCCGTTGTTGAGCGTGGCAAGACTGAAGACCGCGCCGGAGTTGCTACCGAGACCCGTGCCAAGTGTGGTCCACCCCGTGCCAGTCCAACGGGCGATGAGGCTGGCAGGACTGCCGCCAGCGGTGGTGAACGTGCCTCCAGCGATGACGTCGCCATTGGTGCGGACAGCGAGAGCGTGGACAGCGGCGTCGGTACCGGTGCTGAAAGGGCTCCAGGTTGCGCCGTTCCAACTTGCGATATTGTTATAAAAAGGCGTGCCGCCTGCGGAGGTAAACTGACCGCCGACAACGATGTCGCCGTTGGACTTGAGAGCGAGGGCGTATACCGGACCATCGGTGCCGCCGCCAACTGGACTCCAGGTGGCTCCGTTCCAGCGGGCAATATGGGGGGCACTGATATTGAGAGCTCCACCGACGTTCAGGAAATCGCCGCCCGCAATGACATCGCCGTTTTGCAAGACGAGCAAGGCGTGGACTGGAGCATCTACACCCAGGTCAAGTGAGGACCAACCAAATCCATTCCAGCGAGCAACGTTGTACGCAAATCCGCCGCCTGCTTCGAAGAATTCACCGCCAGCGATGACGTCGCCATTTGATTGCGTGACTATTGCGTGCACCTTTGGCGTCGGGTTGAAAAACGTTCCGATGCCACCGTTCATATCAACATAACCACTGCCTGTCCAGCGAGCGATTCGACTTCGGAGGTTGCCATCGGCCGTCGTGAAGTCACCACCGGCAATAAAGTCGCCATTTGGTCGCTGGGCAAATGCGCGAACCCGGTCGTTCATTCCCGAGCCCGCTGCGTTCCAGTTGGAGCCATTGAAACTGGCAACGCGTCCAGCGTTTACGTTTCCGATATGTGTGAAGGAACCACCAACGATCAGGTCGCCACCTTGAGCTTTGAGCAGAGCATTGACAGTTGAGTACGGCGTGATTCCTGGGGAGATTGCGGACCAGACGGTGCCGTTCCACTGAGCAAAACACCAGGCATCGGTGCCGCTGGCAAGGGTGAAATATCCACCAGCAAATACGTTTCCATTGGGCATCCTCGCGAGCGTGTGGACACGTTCATTGACACCACTGGACATTGCGCTCCAGGAACCATTGGGACCGTTGTTGGGGTTGAACTCTGCAACGCGGGAAGCCGGTAGGCCGCCGACATTAGCATAGAAATCCCCGCCAGCGATGATGTGCCCATTTGGGAGCGGGAGGACAGTTCGGACATAAGAATCGATCCCGCTTGAAACAGCGCTCCATGAAGTGCCATTCCAGCGTGCGACACGATTGGCGTTAACGCCTCCGGCAACGGTGAATTCACCACCGGCGATGCAGTCACCATTCGCCGCGGTTGCGAGGGACGAGACAACGTTGTTCATCCCGGTGCCCATGGTGAGCCATGTCGAGCCATTCCAGCGCAGGGCGAAGGTGTTAAAGGCGCCGCCAGCGACGATGTCTCCATTGTTCAGGACGGTGAGCGCGTAGACAGAAGCGCCGAATCCAGCTCCCATTGCGGACCAAGAGGAACCGTTCCAGCGGGCGATGCGATTCGTATTGGCGACGCCACCGGCACTGGTGAAATCGCCACCGACGATGAGGTCGCCATTTGGGTGGACGACGAGCGCGTTGACAGTGCCGTTGGTGCCGGTCCCCAGAGGAACGAAGGTGTTCCCGCTCAATCGACCGACGTAGTCGAAGGCAGAGTTCGAGTTCATGGCAATAGTACCACCAACGTAAAGCGCGCCAGATGGCGCAGCGGCAACGGCGAGGACACGGTATGAAGCAACATCTAAGACAAAGATACCAGTGCCAACTGGGCTCCAGACGCCAGTAGCTGGATCGAGCTGGGCAACGCCATTTACCTGGACATTACTGAGGTAGGTGAAGCCGCCTGCGACTACCAGGCGGGGGAGCTGCGGGCCAATTCCGTCCGGGTCCCAGATTGTGGATCCCCATGGTGCACCATCAGCTGAACCAGGAGCGCCATCACCGGGCAGCCAGCCGGGTGTGCATTGCGCATTTGCGTTGGCGGTACAGAAGGCTAT
>SXOY01000092.1 GCA_005776545.1 Planctomycetia bacterium
AGAGGCAATGGATTTAGAAAGAGAGGACTCGATGTCACTGGCGATTCTTGCCATCACTTCTGCGATCACTGCTGGACCTTCCATGCCATTCCCATCAGTCGAGCTTGGCAGCGAGAATCAGTCTCGCTTTCTTGCGACCATGCATCCCTATCCATCTGGTCGCGCTGATGATGTGCGCCGTCCCGGTTTCAATGGCCGCCTGTGGATCGGTGACATCAACATCGGGCCGGTGAATCAGTCCTGGCCGATGGCGTTTGGTGATCCAGGCCCGGCGTCCTACGGCGCAGCAGGCCACGAGTCTGATCGCGTGTTCGCAAAGATCGGCCACACCGCAGTAGGCATCAGCCCCTGGACCGCGATCAATTGCGAAGGCCTGCACGATCTCGAATACGCCCGCAACACATGGCTCGCCGAACGCGGCTTCGTCGGCGGCGTCCGCACGTTCATCAACGATCTCTATCTCGCTCAATACATGGGTGAGTCAGCCGCCCCCGCAAAAGTGGGCACAAAAATCCAACCCCGCGGCACAATCCAGTTGCCCGAAGACATGCCGCGTTTCAAAAGCCGCGAACAAGTAATGCACGAAGCGGGAACAGCCTCAAAAGTCGCAATCGGCAAAGTCTCGCTGCCACCAATGGCAGGAAAAGCAATGTCACAACGCGTAACTGCAACGAACTCCCGCCTGGCCTCGAAGTAATCCCGGGCGTTGGATGTGTACTGAAAGAAGAGAGATAAAGGGGAAAAGGCCCGGCATGCAAAAACGTGTCGGGCCTTGTTTGTTTTTCTGTGGCGGTGTGATGAAGTGAGGATTGAGCCGCGGTTGAGTTTCGAGGACCAGATACATTGAAGGGGATCAACGAAATTTTCAAAGGGACTCATGAGTCCCTGAGACCCTTTCGTTTTTAGTTCAAAAACGAAAGGTTGCCATTTTTTCAAAGGTTGCCACTTTTTTTGGTGGCAAGTGGCAACCTCTTGATTCTCAGGCAAGAACGAGGTTCGAAAGAAACACGTGCTGCGTGTCGGGTGCAGAGTTCTGAGAAGGCGGAAGGGAGTTGAAGGGGCCCACGAGTTTCTAAGAGTGCCAAGTTGGTTGGCCTCCTTAGGGTTTTGAACTGAAAACGCGGATCGCTGGGGCGGCGAGAAATTCAAGCAGGTGCGGGGTTGAGCACGAGATAGATTCAGCGGAGTCAGGTTGCCACGAGTTGTGATCAGATTGCCATGGCAATGTGGCAATCTGGGGTTTTCGGAAGAAAAACGAAGGTGATTGCGAGAGTGTCTCTGCAGTGCAACGGCGCGGATGGAGATTGTGTGCGGTTCGGATTTCATAATGGCACCTTAGAGAGTTGTACGTGCGAGGTCAATGAAAATTGCAACAAAATGTGGTACCGGACAAATATTGTGCGCAGAGTGTCCGGTAGCTGAAAATGAGGAAGTAGATGGTGTGTGCGTCGGCAAACTACACGATACTCGGATTTACCGCTCAATGCGATTTCGATTCCGCCTTGCCCTAATGTCGGCAAGTTCATCTTCCGCGGTTTTCCATGCGGCGTCGAGTGTAATGTTGTCGCTGGCAAAATCTGGCGGAGTTGCTGGATCGTTACCCGGTTCAACTCTTCTAACTTCCGCGACCTTTCGATGCTGGCGATTGATTTCAGCAACGTTGGCAATTATCTGTTTCTGTGTATCTGATGCACTTTGCAGCGTAGCAAGTACATCCTGCCAAGCTCCGATCGCACTGTCCGACACTTGCCGCCACCGAGCTTGCGATTCAGAGGTGAGACTTCCATCGGATCTGTAATATAACGGCGTGTAAGATGGCGAGACCGTTTCTGCCCGAGAAGCAAGCCGCGCAGCTTCGGCCTTGAGAGCTTTGTAGTTGTTGAGTGATTTTGTTAAAGTGTCTTCTGCTCGTGTTCTCTTCTGTATTTCAAAGGCAATGGCATCTGCACCAAACTTCACCGCAGCGACCCCATTACTTGAAGGCGAAACGGGGTCCCAGTGTGTGGCTGAGAGAAGTTTGGCAAGCCCCATATCCGACGGGCCAGAGACTATTTGTCCGAAGCCGATCTTGGCGGCTTGATCAGCGGTCAACGCAAGAACAGTCTCTTTGGAATCCAAGATACGTGGAAGGTCGGTGCGGCCGGGAAGTCTTTCGTTTGAGAGTAGTGCTTTCCCGTTTGCCTCATCGTATGCAAATAATTCCACATCTTGAACTATCATGGCACGATAGATTGCTCCTGGCTGACCGTGGGCCTCGGCGGCGCCTGCAAGCATTGCGGCTCGGCCAGCATTGAACTTGGCGTCAACCTCAACGTTTCCTTTGTTTGGGTCGATTGAATAGCAAACCGCAGCTCCGACGGGGCCGCCCTGTTCGAAAGCAACGATATCAGAATGAGCGGTTATCCAAATCGATGCGCTGAAGGCTCTTGTCACAACAGAAACGATTTTGATATGAGGTCGAGCTTCAGTCAGTACTTTGGCAATGGCATCGGCATCTTCGACATTGCCGCCGAGACTGTCAATATGGAAAACTATTGTTCCAGCCTTTTTCTGGCGCGCGATTTTGATTGCTTGAGCGATTCCTGGAGCAGTGATCTCCTTGCCGAATTGTCCACGTAGTGGAGCAAGAAAGTACTTCCCCGAGTCCGGTGGTGTTTCGGGTGCTGCGGCTTTGGGAGCGAAAGTTTTGCCCTGCGAAGATGAAGTTGCACTCGGCGCGACTTGGAGCAATAACAATGCAACTAAAGTAGAAACGACACCCATGTCTGCACTCCTCAGAGAGGTCTAGGAATTAGCGATCATTGTAGAACGGTCAATCCGTGCAAAAGTAGTTGGCTTAAAGAGAGTAGGGGCCAGGACCGGGGCCAACCGCACATTTGAACGAAGCGGCTGTCAAACACGTGTTGATTTGTGCCGGTATTTGGTTTTGGAGGCACCCAATAAACCAGTGAACTGTCATTCCTATCGATACACTTCCTCTCCTCTTATGTCCCGCCTCCCCTTCAACCCCGCAAGCATGGCCGCCGCGAAAGCTAAAGTCGCGGAAGATGCTGTGCGGCCGCTCAGTGTTTCTGAGCTTGCGGAAAAAATCGGGTCGGCGCTGAAGGCCGGTGTGCCCGGCGCGATTCGGGTTGTTGGCGAAGTCACTGGATTTCGCGATCGCACGCACTGGTATTTTGATCTCAAGGATTCAGAAGCTGTCATCGCCTGCGTCGCATTCGCTAATGTCGCAAAACGGGTCGGCTTCGATCTCAAAGATGGCCTGCAAGTCGTTATCACCGGCCGCATCGATTTCTACTCAAAAAGCGGCAAAGTTTCACTCATCGTCGAAAAGATCGAGCCTGTCGGCGCTGGCGCCCTAGATCTGAAACTCAAGCAATTGATCGAAGAGCTGCGAGTGTTGGGCTGGATGAATCCAGAGCGCAAGCGAAAGCTGCCAGTCCTGCCCCGAAAGGTGGCGGTTATCACCAGCCGCACCGCCGCGGCGTTGCAAGATGTCATCGACACTGTGCGTCGGCGTTGCCCGAGCGTTGAACTCGTAGTTGCTGACACGCGCGTCCAGGGCGATGACGCGGCTGAAGAAATTGCTGCGATGATTCGCACGGTGAGCAAGGTTGCCAAAAAGCTCGGCATCGACGCCGTCCTGGTCACACGCGGCGGCGGCTCAAAAGAAGACCTCTGGTGCTTCAACTCAAAGAGCATCGCCGAAGCGATCGTGAACTGCAGCATTCCCGTCGTCGCCGCGATTGGACACGAAACTGATACCACTGTCGCCGAACTCGTCGCCGATGAGCGAGCGGCAACTCCAACGCAAGCCGCGATGCGTTTGACTCCCGATCGCGAATCGCTCCAGCGTCACATCGATGCCATGCACGCCCGCGTGCAGGGAAGTGTGAAAGAGCTCGCCGCTCAGGCTCGCGCTGATGTCGGTCACTTGGCGAGAGATCTGAGGTCATCCCAACTCGCGGTCGTCCAAAGCACCGCCCGCAAACTCGCATCGATCTCGCAGCGCGTCGAACGAGCAAGCCCATCCGCAAACTTAGCGCGAGTCATGGCCCGACTGCACAACGCCGAACATCGACTGCCGCGTGCGATGCAATCGGTGCTGCACACCGCTGATGCCTCGCAACTCGCGCGATCCCTCGAACGCGCCAGCGCAGCGCTCGTGAAACAAAACACTGAAAGAGTCGATGCCCTCGACGCTCAACTCCGCGCAGTAAGCCCGCTCGCAGTCCTGGAACGTGGCTACTCAATCACCACCGATTCCAGCGGCAGCATCATCCGTTCCGTCAATCAATCCCGCCGCGGCGAGTTGCTCAAAACTCGCATCGTCGATGGCATCATCGAATCAATAGTGACCGGCGACGCCGCGGCGGGCCCACTCAAAACCGAAAGCAAACCCGCCCCAGTTCGCAAGCCCGCAAAGAACCCACCTCCCGGCCCAGGCCTCTTTGGCGACCCAAGTGCCTAGTGCCAAGTGCCTAGTGCCTGCCTTCAGCGGCTACCCTCCTCCGTGGCAAAGACACCAAACAGCTCCGGCGACCCAAGCAACCTCAGTTATGAGGATGCTGTTGCACAAGTCGAGGCGATCGTTGAAAAAATCGAATCAGGCGAACTCGGCCTCGAGGCATCGGTCGCCGAATACGAGCGGGCGGCGACGCTGCTCAAACGCTGCCGCGAAGTGCTGAAGAAGGCGGAATTGCGCGTCACCGAATTGAGCAAACAGATGGCCCAGGCCGATGCAGATCCCGCAGATGATGCTGAGGGCGGCGGCGATGAGCCGATATCCCGTGCTGATGCCCCATTCTGAAACCAAACCCACCTTGAAAGCCGCCGCCTGATGCCGCAACTTGAGCTATATGTGCTGCTGTTCAACATCGTCCAGGTCTTCTTCGCATTTGCATTCGGCTCATGCGTGGGATCACTGGTCAATGTGCTCGTCTATCGCCTGCCGCTGGGCCTCAGTGTGGTCACGCCGCCCTCGCGTTGTCCAAGTTGCAGCACACAACTGACCTGGCGCGAGAACATCCCAGTCTTTGGCTGGCTCTTCCTCAAGGGCAAGTGCCGCTTTTGCAAGGCCAAAATCTCCGCCGAATACCCACTGGTCGAAGCCTTCGTCGGCCTGCTCTTTGTCACGCTCTATGTCCTCTTCTACATGCTTCCCGTCAACGCGACACTCTGGGGCATTCCCTTTGGCGCGGTCCGTCCCGACTGGGCAATAAACGATTTCGGCCTGACCTGGGCACCCTTCATCGTGATCCTGACGCTCATGTCCTGCCTTGTGGCCATGACGCTCGTCGATGCCAAGACCTACACCATCCCGCTCGTCTTGGCGTGGGTTCCATGTCTGGTAGCCTTGGTTCTGCACCCAGGCTGGGCACTCTTCATCCAGCTCTCCGGCAAAAAGTGGTACTACACCGCAGGCAATCACCTCTGGTCCATGACCACTCCCGGTACTCGCGGCTGGTGGTGGATCGGTGCCTCAATCGGCGGCATAATCGGCCTGGTCCTCGCAAACATCCTCCTCGAAAAACGCCTCATCTCCCGTAGTTTTGCAGATTACGACGAATGGGAAAAGGCGACCAACGCTGAACGAATTGCCAAAGAAGCCGCCGCGGCAGCCGCGAACCCCCCAGCAGAGGGCACTGTTCCCGCAACGCCAGCCACCGAAGGCGAGCCGACCGAAATGTGGATTCGCTACCCGCACGCCCGCCGCGAAATGGGGAAGGAAATCGTCTTTCTGGCCCCATGTGTGGTACTGGCGTTCCTGGGCGGCATGATTGCCCACAAGTTGGCCGGCCCCTGGGTCACCGACCCTATGACTTTTGAGCAGGTTCCCGCCC
>SXOY01000093.1 GCA_005776545.1 Planctomycetia bacterium
ATTGGCATGCGAGTTCAGCCGAAAGCAAGTGGTGCACCGGCTCAACACATGCCATCAGCAAGTGACAGTTCACGCGAGAACTACTACTTTCGCAAAGTCGAACGCCTCGATGGCAACATTGGCTATATCAAGTTCGATCTTTTCCTTGACGACCAGGGAGCCAAAGACACTGCTCTCCTGGCTCTCAAATTCGTCGCCAATTGCAATGCCATTATCTTTGATCTCCGCCAAAACGGCGGCGGCAGCCCCGACATGATTCGTTTCATCACCAGCAGTCTCTTTGACAAACCAACTTTATTGAATCAGATGATGGACCGCGACAGCAAGATCGTAGAGGAGTACACAACGCTTGCTGATTTCAGCGGGCCGCGGTTTGGGGCGGATGTTCCAATATTCGTTCTCACCAGCAGTCGCACGTTCTCCGGCGCTGAGGAATTTAGTTACAACCTCAAAAACCTCAAACGGGCAACGATCGTCGGCGAAACCACCGGCGGCGGAGCGCACCCGATTCGAGGCGAACAAGTCGGTGATCGCTTCACACTCCGCGTGCCCTTCATGCGAGCACACAATCCGATCACCAAAACAAACTGGGAGGGCACCGGCGTAGAGCCTGATGTGAAGGTAGCCGCTGACAAAGCCCTTGAAAAAGCTCTCGAACTGGCCCGCAGCAAGACTGCTAGACTCAAATAATCTCGACTACTTCCCTGTGTAAGCGTGCGGTGAATTCTCAGGACTCACCGCACGCTTGCTTGTGTTTTCACTTCGCGGACTTCGTGTCCGTATCAGCGTTCGCGTCCTTCTTCTGCTCTGCTTTCACCTGTTCCTTGAAAAATTTCACAATTAACGAAGGCGCTTCCTGTGGGTACTTGTGCGACCCGTCATACAACATCGTCACCAGCGGCGTGCCGCCCTTTGAAGTGAATAGCGTGCAGTCTTTTGCCCACTCGGTGCCCTTTTCATCACAGCCATTCACTTTTTTCACCGCTTCTATCATCCGCTCCTGATGCGAGAACTTGACCAACTCATCGTTCCTTCCCGCAATGTGCATGGCAGGTTTGGCAGCAAAGCTCTTGACCTGTATTGAAAACGCGCCCGATGGTGCAAATGCGGCGAACACATCCCCACGCATCTTCCACAGCAAATAGGTAAACCCGCCGCCGTTTGAGTGCCCCATCGAATAAATTCGCTTCTCATCGACCTTGTGATCTTTCTTCAGCGTCTCGAGCACTGCATCAAAAAACTTCAAGTCTCGATCGCCCTGCAATCCCTGCCTTCCCTGCCATCCGTTCTTCTTCCCCTCCGGATCAGTCAATTGTCCTGGCGTGGGCAGACCATCCATGTACACTACAATCGCCTCTGGCCACTCCTTGTGCATGTGAAACGAGAGTGCCGCTTGGCGTGCGCTGCCGCCATGCCCGTGAAATCCGAATACCACTGGCGTGTCTTTAGTCGCCGCATCTTTGGGAAAATAAATCAGAGCACTTCGCTCTACCCCATCGACTGTCCACGTCTTGCGCTCAAGTCCCGAGTCACTGCGGCGACTCTCAGCAACTTTCGCAGGGGTCGTGGCGGCAGGGGCCTCTGGCGTGTTGGTCGTCTGCCCAAGAACACCTTGCACGCATGCACATACCAACAAAAGTCTCATGAACACGAGAATATCTCCACTGAAGAACAAACCAGGCGAATCGCTCGAGTAAGTACAACGACCAATCCGCGGGATTATTGCGAACGCCGCTGAGCCAGATATACCCCATTTCGAGACCCACGCAATCTCCATCCGCGGCAAGAACCGACTTGCAAGTTTCCTGTGTTTGGTATTCCCTCGTACCTGATGGGTCAAGTGTCAGGAATCGCGGGTCACTCGCGGAGGGGTTTATGGGGCTCCCTGATCGAAGGCGGCCACGATCGTTGTCCTTCTTCAACTATCGCGTTCCCGCTTGAGTTGTCAACGGGGCCAGCTGATCAGAACATCTGACAAAAACAATGGACTATCTGGCGTTTCCGACTCTCAACGCAAGACCGCAGAATTAACCAAAAACAATCGAAAAATACCTGCAACCACCTCCCCAATCGCCTGGTACAACCTAAGCTAGCATCCAAACCCAAGCAGGTGCTGCGAAACGAAAGGGTTTTTATGCAACGACTGCTGAAACGTCTGCCCATTTGTCTGGCGATTTTCCTGCCGCACTTACTTGCAATTTCTGCGACCAATTCGTTAGCTCAATGCGTTCCGCATTGGGAACCCGTTGGCATTCCCGATCCAACCGGAACAGTTCGCTCCATGATCTGGCACGATGATGGTTCAGGCCCGGCTCTGTTTGTCGGTGGCTCATTTGGGACCGCTGCTGGAACACCTGCCCTAAACATAGCGAGGCTTTCAAACGGTGTAGGTCAACCGCTTGGCGAAGGACTTCCAGGTACCGTCAATGTCGTCGCTATTTTCGATGATGGAAATGGACCAAAACTCTACGCTGGTGGCAGCTTCTCGCAATCTGGTTCCACGCAGTTGCTCAACCTCGCGTCGTGGAATGGATCGACGTGGTCTCCAGTGGGCGGCGGCACCAATGGGGATGTTTACGCCCTCGCTTCCCACAACGATGGTTCTGGCAATGCGTTGTTTGTTGGTGGGCAATTCACTTCCGCAGGCGGCATGCCCGTATCAAATATCGCTCGGTGGAACGGTTCGAACTGGAATGCACTAGCAGGCGGTGTCACCGGTCCTGACTCTAATACGCTTGGTACCGTAAGAACGCTCTTGTCCCGCTCCGATATTCCGGCCCCGCTTCTGTATGCAGCGGGTCGGATTGTCAGTGTAAATGGGGTTCCAGCAACTCCTGTTGTCGAATGGAATGGAAGTTCATGGAGCAATGTGAGTGCCGAGGCCACCGGAAACACCGCTCTGGTGGTAAACGCATTAGCAATGTATGACCCGGGAACCGGGACTGGCCCTCAGATTCATCGAGCTACTAATAGCAATGTGAGACGATTGGAGGGCACTGTCTGGACTGGCACGTTCTTAAATGTCAGCAGCGCTAACTCACTTTGTGTTTTGCACGACGGCCACCCAGGTGGCTCGCTCTACATTGGAACATCAAGTTCGAGTTCCGCAAATGGTCAATTCATCCATCGCGGTCTGGTGCGGAACCTCGGTGGTTCGACTGAAGGCACCGGGATGATACTGAACGGGGTGTGTCGGGCGCTCTGCGAGATTCCTGGGACAGTCTATCCTGTCCTCGCAGTTGGTGGTAGTTTTGCCGATGCCAACGGGGTCGCCGCGAAAAACGTGGCTAGTTACAACGAATTTCGGGGCTGGCAAGCTGAAGGCGCAATTACTCACGGCGGGCTTGTTTCCGCATACGTTCCGATGGCGGATGGCTCGGCATATGTCGCGACAACAGGAACGGGTATTGCCAGGCTTTCAGCCAATGCGCTCTCAACTTTGCCAGGCACCAGAGTTGAGAGCTTTGCATTTGATCTCGATCGGATTGAAATCAACGGAATCCCAACGCTCGTCGGCGTTGGTGCGCTTTTCAATTCTAGTGGACTGTTCCGCGCAGCTCTTGCATGGCAAAACGATCTCGCAATCGCATTTCCATTAGATCTTCCGGCATCGCAATCGTACAGCGCAAGCGATCTTTGTATTTCGAGTTCCGGAACTTCGCCCTCACTGCTGCTCGGTGGTCGATTCCGGCTCGTCGGAGATGCCTCATTTCACGGATTGCTGCGATATTCTTCAGCGGGAATCTCATCTGTTGCCACCGATCCGCATCAGGGGTTTTGGATTAACCGAATGTTTGTTCACAATACTCCCGATGGCGAGTTTGTCTACGTCACTGATTACAACGCCGCAAGTACAGATGTACCGACGTTGTACATTTTGAATCCATCGGGGGTGTGGACGGCCATTCCCGGTGTTTTCACCTTTCAAGGCGCCAATGCAAATGATTTTGATTTAGCGTTGGCGTGGTTCGATGATAATGATGGTGGGCACCTCTATATTGGTGGCAGATTTGACGCAGTCAATGGAATACCTGCTCAGTGTATTGCCAGGCTTAATGGAACAATAATCGAACCACTTCCAATGGGTGTGACTGGCGTTAGTCCCCTGATTCACGATCTCGCAGTCTTCGACGATGGTTCAGGCCCCGCTCTCTATGCCGCTGGCCGATTTGAATTCGCAGGTGGTGCGAGTGCCAACAACATCGCTCGACGTAGAAACAGCACATGGACAGCGGTCGCCGGCGGTGTGACGCAACCAACTTTGGTGGAGTACTACTACCCTCCTATCAGCCGCCTCAAGACGATCTCGGATTCCACCGGTGACTGGCTCTACGCAATGGGAAGTTTCGTAGTCGCCGATGGTCAGCTCTCGCCAAAGGTCGCCCGCTACGGCCGCTGCCGCCCCTGCCCTGCCGACTTCAACAACGATGGCACATCCGACTTCTTCGACTACCTCGATTTCGTCCAGGCATTCTCATCCAACGAATCTGCAGCCGACTTTAACCACGACTCCATCATCGACTTCTTCGATTATCTCGACTTTGTCGCCGCATTCAGCAATGGATGTCCCTGATTGCACCGATTTGCAAGCCGTAGATAGAACCCCAAAGCATTGCACCCAACGTCGCAAGAACGACTCAAAGTACGATCTGAAAGGAACGCTGAACATGAAACGAGTAATGATCTGGTTCGCTCTCCCCGCCGTCCTCGCCCCGGTCTTTCTCTCGCTCACTGCGGCGAAATCTATCGCCCAATGCACTCCGCACTGGGAGCCCCTCGGTATTCCCGATCCTTCTGGTTCTGTAAGCGCGATCATCTGGCACGATGATGGGGCTGGCCCATCCCTTTTTGTCGCTGGCGCATTTGGATCGGCGGCAAGCAAGCCCGCGCTAAATATTACCCGCATTTCGAATGGGTTCGGTCACGCACTCGGTGAAGGACTGTCCGGCAGAATTAATGCCCTGGCTACTTTCAATGATGGAACCGGAGCAAAGCTCTACGCTGGCGGCAGTTTCACCAAATCTGGCTCAACCGAATTGCTCCGACTTGCGTGCTGGGACGGTTCATCTTGGTCGTCGGTTGGCGGTGGAGCCAACGGAACCATTTATGCACTTGCTGCGCACAATGACGGCTTTGGCAACGCACTCTTTGTCGGCGGCCAGTTCACATCGGCTGGCGGCATGCCGGTTTCAAGTATTGCCCGGTGGAACGGCTCGACATGGAACTCGCTTTCTGGCGGCTTATCAGGTGCCGCATCGCCAACGGTCAAGGCTCTCCTATCCCGCTCAGATCTCCCAACGCCTGTGCTCTATGCCGCAGGTCGGATCATCAGTGCAAACGGCACACCAGCTACTCCAGTAGTCCAATGGAATGGAGCGAACTGGAGTAACGTTGGAAATGACGCCACCGGCAATACAACTTTGAGTGTCACTGCACTTGCAATGTATGACCCGGGAACAGGACCGTCACTTTTCCGAGGCGCCGTGTCCGGGACTGCGTACCTTTCTGTCAATGGGTGGGTTTCCGCACCCCTTGTCGCCAACGTGACATCGATGCAGGTCGTTCACGATTCCAGTCCACGCGGCAACCTCTACATCGGAACTTCCAGTTCTGGAAATGGACTTGTTAAATTCGATGGTTCAACCCTCACAGCAACGGGGTTGGCACTCGGGGGCGTGTGCGCCTCGCTTCAGGAAATTCCCGGCGGTAGACTCGCGGTCGGTGGTCGGTTCTCAGATGCCAATGGCATTCCTGCCAACAATCTTGCGATTCTGGATCCTGCGCTCGGATTTCAATCAGCCGGTGACATCGAAAATGGAGGCCAGTTTTCTGCCTATGCGCAGAGTCCCGATGCGACATCTCGCTACATCGGCGGCTACCTAAGCCACGGGTTTTGGAAAATCGGAGCCAGTAGTCTTGTTCCACTAACTATCACTGGCTTTTCCGGTAATCTCTCTGGCTTCGCAAATGACATGGAGTTGTTCAGCCCTGGTGGTATTCCAACGCTAGTAAGTGCTGGGTACTTCATGACTCCGCGCTTCGGAAGTTCGCTTGTCTGGCAGAACGATGTAAATGGTACATTTCCAGCTGAATATAACAATGCTGCCGCCGTCACTAACAGTTCCAGCGATCTGCTTCGGTCGCGGCACGGCGGCGTTTCGTCTTTGCTCATGTCGGGTCGATTTCGCATCACCACTGATGTTACCTATCACGGCGTACTTCGATATTCCGACTCCAGGGTCATCTCAATCGCAACAGACCCGCATCCCAACTTCTGGGGTGGCAAGATGGCCATTCGTAGCACACCCGAGGGAGAATACCTCTACATTTGGGACGCTAATTCTAACACAACGACTCTGCCACCTGTGTACATGCTGCAACCGGGCAATACGACTTGGACACCCATTCCGGGCGTGCTTATGTTTCAAAACAGAGAGGCTATTCGTGACGAATTGTGCCTCTGCTGGTTCGACGATGGCGGACGTGACGGTGGGCATCTTTATATCGGCGGCCGCTTCGATACCGTCAATGGCCTTCCAGCTCATGGATTGGCGCGAGTTGTAAATGGCGAGATTGAACCGCTTGCGGCTGGTGTGGACGGAGCCGATTCAATCATTCATGATCTGGTGGTCTTTGACGATGGCTCGGGCCCAGCGTTGTATGCCTCCGGAGCCTTCAGGTCCATCGCGGGCGTACCCGCAAACAACGTCGCGAGATTGCAAAATGGCATCTGGTCCGCAGTAGGCGGCGGGGTCACTGTCGCAACGTCGCTAGATCTTTATACGCCTCCTGTATATCGCATGGTTCCCATTTCCGATCAAAGCGGTGACTGGCTCTACGCAGTCGGTTCGTTCGTTGTCGCCGACGGCCAATATTCCCCCAAACTCGCTCGCTACGGCCGCTGCCGCCCCTGCCCCGCCGATTTCAACAACGACGGCACATCCGACTTCTTCGACTACCTCGATTTCGTCCAGGCATTCTCATCCAACGAATCTGCAGCCGACTTTAACCACGACGCCATCATCGATTTCTTCGATTATCTCGACTTTGTTGCGGTATTCAGCATCGGATGCTGATCATCACGCTCACTGATTCCTGAATTCACTCTCAATGGAAGATGTTCCAATGCATAAACAACTCACACTTCGAAATACTATCTCCACCCTCGCTGCCTTTGTTTTCGCGGCATCAAACGCACACTCGCAATGCACGCCACACTGGGAACCTGTCGGAGTCCCAGATCCGATCGCATCGATCCGGTCCATGATCTGGCACACCGATGCTGAAGGCTCCGCTTTGATTGTCGCGGGCTCGTTCGGCTCGGTCTCAGGAACGCAGGCCATCAATATTGCTCGCATCTCGAACGGAGTTTCATCCCCGCTTGGCGATGGACTGTTAGGAACGGTGTACGCCCTCGCATCTTTCAACGATGGAACAGGCACCAAGCTCTATGCGGGCGGCAGTTTCACTCATTCTGGCACCACACCGGTGTCGCATCTCGCTGCATGGAATGGTGTCTCCTGGTCAACAGTCGGAGGTGGAATCAACGGGACTGTTCGTGCGCTCGCCGTACATAACGATGGCGTTGAAAATGCACTCTATGTTGGCGGTGATTTCTCCCTTGCTGGGAACTTAGTTGTTTCCAATATCGCTCGATGGGACGGCACCAGTTGGGACTCGATGGCAGGTGGCCTTACTGGGGCAACAGCATCAAATGCAGTCAACACGCTCCTGTCTGACAATGCTGAAGGAACGTATGCGCTTTACGCCGCGGGACGAATTGTTCGAGCAAGTGGGGCTGTCGTGAAACCGGTTGTGCGGTGGGATGGGTCGGGATGGAACAGTGTTGGAACTGGCGATTTCAATGGTGACACTCAAGGTGTGGTCAATTCTCTCGCCTTCTATGACCCCGGCACAGGTACAACGCTTTATAGAGCTTCAGATACGGGTGTGAAACGATTGAATTCGGATTCCTGGACCAGTGTGTCCTCAGCGTTGAATGTCAACTCACTCTTTGTCCTGAATGACTCTTCGCCGAGGGGGACGCTCTATATCGGGATTTCCTCAGCCCACGTGAGCGGCGGCGAACTTGTCTATTTCGGACTTCAAAGACATGATGGCACTACTACCACTACAACCGGGCTTCTACTGAACGGTCCGTGCTTTGCGTTGAATGAAAAGACCGACCTAAATGGCACAAAGCTCCTTGTGGGCGGCACATTTACCACCGCTGGCGGTGTCCCATCATTCAATCTCGCAGCATATGACGAACTTGATGGCTGGCAGGCAGGCGAGCCAGTAATGCACGGCGGTACCGTCTCTGGGTATGCCAACAGCTCTGACTCGTCACCTACATATGTTGGGATGCTTCAAGGTAGTGGAATGTATAAACAATTTGGCGACACGCTCGTTCCTTATGGACTAGTTCAGTTCCAGCCATTCGGAGTGGCTTTGGATATGGAAGTGATGAACTTCAATGGCGTCGAAACGGTGGTTGCTGGAGGTTTCTTTGCCGGTACACGAACTCGCACTTTGGCAGCATGGCAGAACGACTCTGTGATTGATCTCCCTCCACTCTATAACAACTCCATGAATGGTTCATTCACTACAAATGCCCTTTGCATTTCCCGTTCGGGCGGTCAACCTTCGTTGCTCGCGAGTGGCAGATTCAAAATCACAAGCGACAACTTGAATCACGCGTTGCTGCGATACTCATCTTTGGGGGTGACAGAAGCAGTTCCGAATCCATATCCCGGACTCTGGGGTGGGTCAGTTGTCGAGAGAGTGACACCGGATGGAACCTATTATTACTTGGTAGACCTTTTCGGCGGTACTGCAACTCTCCCTCCACTCTACTCTCGCAATCCTGCAGGAACGTGGACTTCGATTCCGGGACACCTGACGTATCAAGGCGGCCATGTTCAATCTGCAAACTACGCCATCGAGTGGTTCGACGACAACGATGGCGGACATCTCTATATTGCGGGCCGCTTCGACGCGATCGATGGGCAGCCTGTGCAGGGAATTGCGAGAGTCGTCGGCGATGCGTTTGAACCTCTTCCGCAAGGAGTGACGGGATTCAATCCATATATACACGATTTGTGTGTCTTCGACGATGGAACCGGCCCGGCGCTCTACGCTGCGGGCCGCTTTGAAACTGCGGGAGTCACCGCTTCAAATAACATTGCGCGTTTCAAGAACGGTCAATGGAGCGAGGTTGCTGGCGGTGTAACCCAACCAAACTCTGAAGAAAACGGCAACCCTCCCATCTATCACCTCAGAACAGTTTCGAACTCAACCGGCGACTGGCTCTACGCAATGGGTAATTTCATGGTCGCCGACGGCCAATTCTCCCCCAAAGTCGCCCGCTACGGCCGCTGCCGCCCCTGCCCCGCCGATTTCAACAACGACGGCACATTCGACTTCTTCGACTACCTCGATTTCGTCCAGGCATTCTCATCTAACGAACCCGCTGCCGATTTCAACCACGACGCCATCATCGATTTCTTCGACTACCTTGACTTTGTTGCCGCATTCAGCGATGGGTGCCCCTGACAATCTGCATGTAGGCATACTTCACTGCTCTTCTTTGATTTATCCTGTCCATCCTGTATATCCATGTTAATGTGTCCTTGCTCTTCTCTGCGCCTCGGCGTACCCGGCGCGTAGTCCAACTGAAACTCATTGACGCAGCGAGCGGCGAATGCGGCTGAGTATTGGCCGATTTCCCGCGACATGCGCCAAATTCGTAGCTACTTCTCCGTCGCCCAATTGCCAAACCTCTTCTTCCTTACCTACCGTCGCCCTCACGGAGAACCAGCACCATGTCCATCAAAAACTCAATCCTCGACGCCGTCGGCAACACGCCCCTCGTAAGGCTCAACAAGGTCGTCGATTCCTCCTGCGCCACCGTCCTGGTCAAGTGCGAATACATGAACCCGACCGGTTCAATCAAAGATCGCATGGCAGTCCATATCTTGAACGAGAGCGAAAAACAGGGCCTCTTCAAACCCGGCGCAACCATTGTCGAAAACACCTCCGGTAACACTGGCCAAGGCGTCGCAATGTGGGCCTCGGTCCGTGGCTACCGCTGCGTCTTCACTATGCCAGACAAGATGAGTCTCGAAAAAGTGAACATGCTCAAGGCCTTCGGCGCTGAAGTCGTCATCACTCCCACCGATGTCCCTGGCGACAGCCCGCAGCACTACGTCGAAACCGCCAAACGAATCGCCCGCGAAACTCCCGGCGCGTTCTACGTCAATCAATACCACAACCAACTCAACATCGATGCGCACGAACTTTCCACCGGCGCTGAAATCTGGCGCGACACCGATGGCAAGGTCGATGTCGTAGTCGCCGGTGCGGGAACCGGCGGCACAGTTTCAGGCATCGGCCGCTATTTCAAGAAACGCAAGTCCCCAGCCCGCATCGTCGGTGTCGATCCCATCGGAAGCGTTCACTATCACTACTTCTACACCAAGACCATGCCCACACCACACGTCTATAAAGTTGAAGGAGTCGGCGAAGACATCCTCTGCGATGCCATGGACTACAGCGTCGTCGATGAATTCCGTCAGGTCAATGACAAAGAATCCTTCAACATGGCCCGCCGCCTGGTTCGCGAAGAAGGCCTGTTCTGCGGCGGCTCGTCCGGCAGCAATGTCCACATTGCCGTAAAAATCGCCCGCGAAATCGGTCCAGGCAAAACGGTCCTCACTGTCCTGCCCGATTCAGCAACCCGCTACACCACAAAGTTCCTCAGCGATCAATGGATGAAAGACTACGGTTTCTTTGGCGGTGATCGCGACCTCGGGCTTGTCGAAGACATCCTCAAGGCAATTCCGTCACGCCCGATTCTGACTGCATCGGCTACCACACCGATCTCCCAAGTCATCGAAACCTTCAAGTCCCGCGGCATATCGCAGCTCCCAATTCTCGATGCAAGCAAACACCCAGTCTCAATGGTCCACGAAGTCGATGTGCTGCGTGGACTGCAATCCGGAACTGTCACCGGTTCATCTCCCGCAAGCGCAGTTGCACACCCCATCGGTGGACTGATTTATCCCAAGGCCCGCATCGAAGAACTCTTCAGAATCTTCGAGACCGATCAGGTCGGTGTCGTCGTTGACAACAATGTCATCGTCGGAATCGTCAGCAAGATCGATGTCCTTGATTTCATGAATTCACGGAAGCACTGACCGGCGCGTATCCTTGTGAGCTTTTCAATAGGAGCTATTGATGTCCGACTCTGCCCAGCATCGCTTCGCCACCCGCGCAATCCACGCCGGCCAATCGCCCGACCCGACCACCGGCGCGATCATGACCCCAGTCTACATGACTTCAACATTCGTGCAGAGTTCCCCCGGCGTCATCAAAGGCGATTATGACTACTCGCGTTCTGCGAACCCAACACGCAAAGCACTCGAAGCCAATCTCGCATCCCTTGAAAGCGGCCGATTCGGATTCGCATTCTCTTCCGGCCTCGCCGCGATGGACTGCGTCCTGCACCTTCTCTCTGCCGGAGACCACATCATCCTCAGCGACGATGTCTACGGCGGCACATTTCGCCTGGTAGACAAGGTCTACAAACAGCTTGGCCTCACCGCAACTCGCGTCGATTTCACTGACCTTGCCGCGCTCGAACGCGCATTCACACCCAAAACCAAATTGGTCTGGGGCGAAACGCCCACCAACCCGATGCTCAAAGTCTTCGACATCGCGGCCGTCGCCAAACTCTCGAAGGCTCACAAATCGGTCTTCGTCGTAGACAACACCTTCGCAACCCCATATTTGCAAAACCCGCTCGCACTTGGCGCAGACATCGCCCATCATTCTTCAACCAAGTATCTCGGCGGCCACAGCGACATCATCGGCGGCGCACTCATCACCAGCGATGAACAACTCGCCGCAAAACTGAAGTTCTTCCAGAATTCCGTCGGCTCAGTCCCCAGCCCGATGGATTGCTTCATGCTCCTGCGGTCCACAAAAACACTTCACGTCCGTATGGATCGCCATTGCAGCAACGCTCTGAAAATCGCTGAATACCTCGCCGCCCACAAGTCAATCGAGAGCGTGGTCTACCCCGGCCTCAAATCTCACGCTCAGCACGCAGTAGCCGCCAAACAAATGCGCGGCTTCGGCGGCATGATCACCGCGACCATCAAAGGCGGCATGGACTCATCACGCCGATTCCTCGAACGCGTCCACCTTTTCTCACTCGCCGAAAGCCTCGGCGGCGTCGAATCTCTCATCGAACATCCAGCGATCATGACCCACGCTAGCGTCCCCCCGGAAAACCGCGCCGCCCTGGGAATCACTGATGGCCTGGTCCGCCTCTCCGTGGGCATTGAAGATGTAGATGATCTGATCAATGACATTTCTCACGCTTTGGAATAGACGTTTCAATCTTTGCCAAAACTTGGTATCATCCCACCTGTTCATCGAAAGTTCAGGCGGGTAGCCCTTGTTCGCAAGCGCCCGCTCAATTGGGAGCCTGCACTTGAAACCTCATTTCCTTCTGGTCACTTTGATTGCTCTTGCTTCCTTCTTTGGCAGTACACCCATTGCTATCGGTGCCGATGCACCAGCCGAAGTGGCGGCAACGCCGACCAAGCCAGATCTCGACACCCTCGCCAAACTTCAAACCGTGGCAGAGAAAAGCAACTTCGAAGCGACCGCCAGATACGAGGAAGTTCGCACTTTCCTGAAGGATCTCGCCGCCGCTTCGCCGCTTATCCGTCTCACCGACATCGGCACCTCAGGCGAAGGTCGCACAATTCCCATGGCCCTACTCGCTGACCCCCCGGTCGCTAATGCCGAAGAAGTCAGGAGATCCGGCAAACTTATTATCGCCATGACCGGCGGCATCCACTCCGGCGAATGCGATGGCAAAGAAGCTCTCTTAGCCCTTGCCCGCGATATAGCAATCCAGCGCCACACGTCCAAAGAGAAGAAAGACGAGAAGGCCGATCCGGCAGCACCTGCGATCGCTCCACTCAATGCAATTGATCTCGACCATTGCGTCCTGATCATCATCCCAATCTACAACCCCGATGGCAATGAGAAGATGGCCGCAGGAAATCGCCCCGGCCAGATCGGTCCAGAACAGACGGGCCAACGCGAGAACGCGTCAGGTCTCGACCTCAATCGCGACTTCATCAAACTCGAAGCTCCCGAAACCCGCGGCCTGCTCCGCATGTTCAACCAGTACGACCCCGCGGTCTTCATTGATACTCACACCACCAACGGGTCATACCACCGCTATATCCTGACCTATGACACCAACAAAAACCCGGCAGGCGATGCCGGATTGGTGGCATTTGCAAGAGAGAAGATGATGCCGCGGATCTCGCAGAAAGTGAAGGAAAAGCACTCACTCGACACGTTCTGGTACGGCAACTTTGAACAAGACCACACACGCTGGGAAACTTATCCCGATGAGCCGCGGTTTGGCGTCAACTACGTCGGAATGCGCAACCGGCTCGCGATCCTGACCGAGTCCTACACCTACGCACCATACAAATCGCGGGTCGAAGCTCAATACAAATTCGTCGGAGCCTGCATAGATGATGCGGTTGAAAATCGCGATGAGATTC
>SXOY01000094.1 GCA_005776545.1 Planctomycetia bacterium
GTGATGTGCGGTGAGGCTATGCCACTCCGACCATACTCGTAGATTGCAGAGATCTTTTTGGTTTACCGGTGCCGACCACGACCAATATGGGTTGCAGGATTTATGCAGGAGGGTTGCCGGAGGAGGGGATGATTGCCAGTAAGGTGAGAGCGTTGGGTACCAAGTAAATTGATCGCGAAGCCACTACTTTGGCGGGGACGTTACGCAACGCCAAACCGGTTGCACAAGTAGCACTGACAGGGAATCTTGAGGGTGTCGCAAGTTGGAGTTTCTGGATCAGCGTCAAACTTTGTAGCGGTAGCTACGGTCGCTATCGTCGGGTGACGAGTGCCACATGTCATTTCTTGAGATTGCGGATTTCAATTGAGAGACTAAAGTAAATTGTTGTAATGTTGTAAAATTCGTGCCAAATCTTAGTCGCACTGTATCTGGTGCCAGTGCATAAGAGTGTTGTGTCGTCTAACGAGCAAGCTGAGTTCTCTGCCGCTTCCAATCACGGGAATCCCATTTTCTGCAAATTCGATTGTTGCGACAATTACGAAAGTACAGATCTGAGTTTTGCGAACAACTTTTGTTCCTCTTCGTAGACACGGTCTCCGGTTTGCTTGGCTGAGTGTGCAATTTCTTGTTCCCCTCTGGCTAATGCCACGCGATTAAGCTCGTCATAGCTCCCAGCTCGCCATGGTCCGATTTTTGTCAGTTTTAGAGCCTGTGTTTTCGCTTCATCAAGTCGTCCTTGGTGGTTGAGGAATCGGACAAGTTGGCGATGAACCTCCCAATTGATACTCATTAGGCTTGGCTCTACAAGCGCTTTGGTTAGCACGTTTTCTGCTTCGAGAGTATGCCCCATCCATTCAAGAGCGCGAGCTCGGGTGACGGCATCGAGCGCGGGTGCAGGCGCATCCTTCAACACATACTCCGCGACTTCGCGCATTATTAGTCGTTGCCCTTTTGCGTTAGTTTGTCCAATCATTATGTTGGTCAACACTCTCACTCGAGTTGTTTGAAGGTGCTGAGCGATAGTTTCGTCGATCGGTTGCAGATCGTGTTGATTGAGCAGTTCCAAGGCGTCATGGTTCTCGCCGGCGTTTGCTGTAATGTCGATGCATTCGGCGAATGCCTGCTGACGGTAGGAAGTGGACACTCCCAGTTCGTGGATTAGAGCCTCGCATGCTTCAAGAGCCTTTAGACGCGCGTGGGCAAATGCAAACAGACGGATACGAGCAAGTCTAAGTATGCCGTAGTTTGGGTTTAGTCTGAGCCCTTCAGCAATTAGCCGATTTGCGGTTTCAGCTACCGTGACAGCACGAGGTAAGTCGGCGTTGCGGACACGAATACAAATGTCCTCGAGCACATCAGCGGCTTCATGGAGTGAATGAACGTCGCGTCGAATCGCAAGCCTGCGCTCCGCATTGGCATATGCACTGTCTAAGTCGCCGCCACAACGCAGTGAGACGGTGTAATTTCCCAAAATGTCAAGGTCATCGGGAAATCGCTTGAGGCCATTTTCGCAAACTTGCCTAGCTCTAGCCCATTGTGCATCGCGGATAAGCGCAAATGAGTAGTTGACGGTGTATTCTGGTGGCGCAGCCAGTGCCGATTCGAGGCTTTGAAAGATCTCCAACGCTTCATGGAGCCGACCCCGAATGTGCTGAATACAAAGTGCGTAGTCGGTCGCGAACGAGTGAGCAAGAGTCCACTTAGTTGAGCCAGAGCAAAGATCGGGCAAATAGGCACATTTTAGTAACGGTTCCGCCTCGCTGTACCGGCCTAACGCCATAAGGTCAGCCGCTTCCTTTAGGAACGGGACGATTTTGTCAAATTCGACAACGACAACATCGTTTCCTTTTACGGAGGCGCTGGCAATTCGTTTTTCGAGTTGTCGTTCGCCCTTACCTAGCTGAAACGTCTCTTTGCGAACGCCGATCTCACAGCGCGCTGTGCTAAATCCTCGCGACTTTGCTACCGACAGAAGCTCAGCGTCGAGCTCTGCATATGTCTGAAATCGTGCGCTGGGTTGTTTCGCTAGGCAACGAGTGATCACTTTCTCTAGACCGAGAGATGTCTTCTTGAAAATCCCGCCAAGGCGTGGTGGCGCCTGATTGAGATGCATGTGCCTAATTGCTGGCACATCGGGACCAACAAACGGGGGAGTCCCGGTCTCGAGTTCGTGCATGATGCAGCCGAGTGCATAAATGTCCGCGCGGTGGTCAATGGATGATGCATCACGAAACTGCTCAGGTGCCGCATATAGGACTGTGCCTAGAAACGACTCTCTCTGCGTGCGTTCAGGGCGTTCAAACGAAGGCACTGGGAGGGGCTTCGAGTGTTGAGCACCCGCAGCGCGGAGTGGACGAGCAAGCCCCCAATCGGAAACACATGCAAGTAGATTCCTATCCAACAGGATGTTCCCCGGTTTAAGATCACGATGGATAACACCGAGGTTACTGTGGACCCAATGCAGACCACGACACACACGGAGGACTGATTCGAATCGTGCCGCTGGCCCAAGTCGCGGTAGGGCACTTGTCAAGTCGCCAGCATCAAGCCAAGTTGCAACAACAGCGGGTATCTCATTTATTCGTACAACTGCCAGCGCCTCGGCAACCGCGTCGCAGGCCGATGCAGAAAGCCATACTTCGACTTCGTCTCGAAAACGCACAATGGACTGCTGGTCCCCGAGCAACTCCGGGTGGATGCACTTCAAAGCAAAAGTCCCCGAGGCTGCCCGATGGCGTAGTCGCACACAGACCCCCATGCCACCTTGGTGTATTGAGGCGACCTCGAATCCAGGATCGTCAAAACCTAAGGCAGTAGCTACCTCGGGAAGGTCAACACGAGCACCTGGGTTCATGTATCTTAAGTGAAGCACTGGTAGCCCCGGATTGGAGTGTATTAGCTCCGAGCAAAGATATGCTCGAATTGAAGAGAGGATGTACAACCCCGTTCTTCGTTTTTTGCTCGTTCACCGCGTATAGGCCCTTGTTCTTGATTACCTGACGAATGAGCGTGACCAACTCTTGGGGATCGGGGGTCATTGGGTTGCCCTTTCGCGGTGCAAGTTGAGGAGGGGCTTGACTGGCTTGTTCTTCGAACTCTCCTGAAAGCATACACGTACCGCTATTCGTCTTCAATTTACAAAAATGTGAGAATTCTCCAGCCGCGATCACCCTGTGCGGCGCCTACATGGGTGTGCCCTCTTCAGATCGAAGCGGGCTAAGCGACCTCTATCCACTCACTCAAAGGACGGATCTTCAATGACGACTCATATACCCTCGAAATGCAATTCACTTGCCGCCATTGCTGGCTTTCTCGCAGTCGCCGCGGTGTATGCCGGTCCTCTTACTCCTGGCGCAGGTCCGGTTGCATCGACGTACAAGACGCTGACCGAGGTTGAGCCTCGCATCGCGATTAACATTACAAACACTCCCGGGCAATTTCCCGAGCTATTCCGCATTACGCAACCCGGGTCGTACTACTTGACTGGGAACATCACCGGCGTTTCTGGCAAAGATGGCATTCGAATCGTTGCAGATGGTGTGACCCTGGACTTGAACGGCTTCGTCATCATCGGTGTTGTCAACAGCAATACGGGCATCAATGTTGATCCGGGGTCGAGTTGCACTATTCGTAATGGCTCGGTTCGAAACTGGGGTGGCGCGGGCATTGACTCGTTCCGAAATGGAACGCTCGTGGAGAACATCAATTCAAGCAACAATGTCGAGGAGGGCATCCGCACCTCTAACGCAAGCCGTGTTGTCAATTGTCTTGCACTGAATAACGATGGTCGCGGCATTCTCGTTGGAAATGAGTCCGTAGTCACCGGTTGTGTTGCACAAGGAAATTTCAGCGCGGGCAGCTTTGTCGGCGGCATTTACTCTGGCGATCGCTGCGTTATCACCGAGTGCACCGCTGCATTTAATGCCGGTGCAGGAATTACCGTCGGTGCTGGGTCACGCGTTTCCGACTGTCAGGCTGGTCAGAATACTAATGGCTTTGAGTCCTACGGCTCGGCCCTCTTTGCCGGTTGCACAGCACGCGAAAACGACTCCGATGGATTCCATGTCGGCGCGGCGTGCACAGTGCGAGATTCGGAATCAACCGGAAATGGCGATGATGGCATTGAAGCTGCCACTCGCTGTGTAATCACTGGAAACACATGCGACAACAATGGCCCGGCGGCAGCTGGTGCAGGAGTGTTTCTCACTGGCTCATCGTGTCGAGTCGAGGACAACAAAGTCTCTTCCAATTTCTATGGTGTGCTCACTGGCGGCTCGGTGATCGACTGTTTCATTGTCAAGAACACTGCACGTGGAAACACCAACTCCAATTTCAGCATCAATCCCGGAAATGAACTTGCTCCCGTCATCACCAATCCGGGACTGAACTCCTTCTCCACCATGACTCCCTGGAGCAACGTCGCATTCTGAGCACCTGGCTGAGGACCGATTTCTCAGCACACTCAAACAAGGAACTCACTCATGAACTCTTCCAATCTTCTTGTCGCCACCGTCTTGAACACACTCTGTGCAGCTGCGATCGTGCAGGCACAAACAAATATTGATACAAATCATAAATACTCGTGGTGTGAGAATACAGGATGGATGAACTGGCGAGACAGTGGGTCGCCCAGCGGCACGCAAGGCGCGCTTGTTGCGGGAGCCTTCGCGTCTGGCTTTGTCTGGTGCGAGAACATCGGCAATATCAGTCTGGGAGATGGCACTCCTGTGAACGGATCTACCTACGCGAACGCTGCTGGCTCTGATTTTGGCGTCAACATCTTGATTGATCATCGACTGGGCGGGCTGGCCTGGGGTGAAAACGTCGGCTGGATCAACTTTGGCCCTCATGCAACGCTCGCCGCCGCCCAACAGGCTCGATTTGACTCAGCTTCAGGCCGTCTTCGTGGTTACGCCTGGGGCGAGAATATCGGTTGGATCAATCTCGACGACTCTACCCACTTCGTGAGTATCAGGTGCCCCGCAGATTTCAATCAAGATGGCATCGTCGATTTCTTTGATTACCTGGACTTCGTAGACGCGTTCTCCGCCAATCTGCCTAGCGCAGACTTCAACCTCGATGCAGTGATCGACTTCTTCGACTACCTGGATTTTGTCGATGCGTTCAGTGCCGGGTGCTGAGAGACGTCGAATTCACATAAAGCGCCGCGAAAAGTGGTGCAGTGCTATCCCGGCTGCCACACCAACGTTGAGCGAATCTGCGTGTCTTGTAATCGGGATTCGAACGCGAATCTGTGCGGCTGCCTGGGTAGCATGCGAGAGGCCCGGCCCTTCTGCTCCCAGGAGCAGTGCGGGTTTGGGAATATCGCGCCATGAAAGTGTGCCTAGATCCACAGCATCCGGAGCGGGGGTTAGCGCAATCGTTGTAAATCCAGCGGCATGAAGCAACGGCAGATCCTGCGGCAGAGATTCTGAAATCGAGAAGGGGATTCGCAAGACGTGGCCCATGGAGACGCGGATGGATTTTCGATACATGGGGTGACAGGAATCGGCGCTAACGATAACTGTCGCGTGCGGGCCGCCGAGCGCAGAGGCGGTGCGAAATATCGAACCCACGTTATCGTGATTGGAAAGCTCTTCGAGAATGATGAGCGTTTGTGCGCGGGAGAGCAGTTCCGGAATTGTCGGGAGTGTGCCGGTTTCGCCGCAGGCAAGCATGCCTCTGTGAAACTTGAATCCAACGATCGCATCAAGAATGGGTTCTGGAGCAATATAAACGGGGATATCCGGGGAAAGGTCATGCAGCACTTTTTCCGCGCGGGGAAGCCAGTAGTCCGCGATGAAAACCGAGCGGACTCTATAAGTAGATTCGAGCAGATGGCGAATGACCAGGTCGCCCTCCGCGATGAAACGCTGGAATTGCTTGATCCCGACGCGGTCGGACAGTTTGGTATAGTCGCTCACGCGCGGGTCGGCGGCGCTGGTAATTGGCTGAAGATTGAATCGAGGAGAGGTCACGGGTCGATCCTACTCTGCGGAGTGTCGCAAAACGTGCTTTACAGCGTTCGATCTGAATGAGGTAGTGAATGAGTTTTGAAATCTGGCATGCGGTGGTTCTGGGTTTGGTCGAGGGGATTACGGAGTATCTGCCGATCAGTTCGACAGGGCACCTGATTATCGCCGCGGACTTGATGAAACTGGATACGCCAGAACTGCGGGAGTCGGTGAAGGCGTTCAACATTGTGGTGCAGGGCGGGGCGATATTGGCGGTGGTGGGGCTGTATTGGCCGCGGTTTGTGCAGATGTTGCGGGGATTGACCGGTCGTGACACCGCAGGATTGAATCTCCTGGTGTGTCTTGGGATCGCGTTCATGCCAGCCGCAATCGCGGGTGTGCTTCTGAACGACTTCATCGAAAAATATCTATTCTCGGTGTCAACGGTGGCGATTGCACTGGTGATTGGTGGCCTGTACATGATCGTACTTGAATGGTGGAGACGCGGAAAGTTCAGTCTTCCGCCGCATCAGAAGTCGCAATTGGGATTGGAAGATATCACACCGGTCAAAGCACTTCAGATTGGCTTGCTTCAATGCATTGCTATGTGGCCAGGAACCAGCCGATCGATGATGACGATCACCGGCGGATATTTGGTTGGTCTGAGGCCGGCGGCGGCGGCAGAATTCAGTTTCCTGCTCGGTGTTCCGACATTGACTGCCGCGTGCGGATACCGCCTGTTCAAGAATCTGAAACACGCGCATGAGGTAAATCTGCCGAACATGATCGAGACGCTCGGCGTAATTCCAATTGTGGTGGGCGTAGTTGTCGCGGCAGTCTCGGCAGCAGCAGCGGTGAAATTCCTCGTAGGAACACTCAACAGATCTGGGCTTACTCCGTTTGGTGCCTATCGAATTGTGCTCGCGATTGTGCTTCTCGGATTGGTGATGCAGGGAATCGTGAGCGTCAACAAATCCTGAAGCAAGTCAGAGACCTATTCCAGCCTATCCCAATTTGGTCCCACATTCAGAACACTGCGCAGTGTCTTTCGCAATCGCATATCCGCAGTGCGGACATGCCCCCAGTGGGACCATCCAATTTGCAAGTCGTTGACTGAATGCCGCAATTCCAGCGGCGGGGGCGACAAAGGCCGCGAACGTAAAGACCATTGGCATCCCGTATGGCCACAACTCAAAGCCGATCCAGTTTGCAGTTCGGAAGATCAAGACAGTGGCGGTGATACCTGCGCCGAGCACTGCCCAGACCAAGGAGCCAAGCCGCAGAAACAGGAGAATTCGCATTCGGCGGTCTGGAGTGTTCATATATAGATGTTACCTGAATGGCATGGTCGCAGTTGCACCCATTAAGATCTAGTCACTGGCCAAACAAGTTTTTTTCCACAAACATGCCTTGCTGCTCAAAGTACGTCAGGGCTTCCTGTGTACTTCCAAAGATCTTGGTGGCGGTTTCGGTGATGAACGGTGACGGGTGCTTCTTGGGTTTCCAGACAATGTAGACTTCTTTAGTGTGTTCGAATGCGTGATGAAGTTCGCGTTCTACGCCGCTGGACAGGCCTGGAATGCCACCTGGGAGTTCGGGGATGTAGCTGACAATCATGTCGGATTGGTCTACGAGTTTGAAGTCTCGCATGTAAATCTGACCATCGATGTCGCCAGCGATATCCATGATCTCGCGAACACGGACTTTGATCGGAGCGGCCGCGGACTTGCTGCCACCAAAGGAGTGGGGGGCAACTTCGAGAATATCGCGGCCTTCGCGGGTGGCGGCGATGGCGCGTTCGAGGAGGAGTTTTTCATCGACATCACCTGGATCGAAGGTGATGAAGTGATCAGCGAGTGCTGCGCGGAAGGCATCGATCTCGGCGAGAATGTCGGGCATGTCAACGACGTGGGACATTGGGAAACTGGGATAGACCTTGCGCATTCCGGGGCGGCAGACCAGGCGGAAGAGGGTCTGCGTGGTCATCTGATGGCGACCACGTGAGAGAATGTAGAACTGCGAGTTGGGGATGGAGCGGCTCATGAGTTCTGTAGCGAGGATTTCTTCTTCGCGCCAGACCATGCAGTCTTTGAGCGTGGCATCGATGTCGTGTTCCTGGTGCAAGCGAGCGTTGACAACTTCGATGTTGTCAACGAGGCAGACAAAGATCTCAGGATTGAGCTTGGTGATCTGGTCATAGTCAAAGGCGGGGAAGAGGCCGTGGCGCCAGCGGAATGTGGCGTGCGTGTTCACCATCATGTTCTTCTGATCGCGGGACTCAGAAATAATGTCCTTGAACGCTGCGCGACGAAGGGAATTGAGCCTGGAGATGGGAAGGTCGAGGATTTTGCCTGGACGGATGTCGGTGCCCTCGCGATACATCATGTCACCGACATGGTGGACATGCAGTGCTTCGCCTTGCGTTCCCGCGAATTTCGCGGCGGCGTCCAAATAGGGCTTTTTTTCCAGTCCGATCTGACCAGTGACAATTGCTCGCATGACCAAGTGTAGATGCAGAGGGTGCCAATTTCGCGCTCGATCGCTATGATTCAAGGAACCGGTTGAATTGCGTCGATTTCCTTAGAAATACTCAAGGAGTAGTGGTATGTATCGGAAGTCCCCCATCGGTGATCGGCAATTGTTTGATGCGCTGGAATCGCGGCAGCTGCTCGCGCCCACGATTACGGCGTTTAATGCGGTGCCAGGCGGCGCGATCAATCAACTTGATAGTGTGTCTTTGCAAGTGACCGCGACAGCGCCGGGCGGTGTTCGCGCAGTTGTGTTCTTTCGTGATATCAACAGCAACGGTCGCTGGTCCCCGGGCCTCGACATTGACATGGGTGCTGTGTTTTCGCAATCGGCTCCGAATGTGTTTCAATTGAACGTGGCTACCGATTCCGGTTGGGACCGCGTGACACCGATCTGCGCTGATGCGGTCGAATTTGGTGGTGCATGGACTGTTGCAGGTCCGTCCACTTTGTCGCTCACAGTCAATCGCCAACCGAGTGTGACATCGGTTGTCGCATCTCCGGCGACAGCCAACGCAGGTCAGGCCATCACCATTCGCGGTAGGGCATCTGATGATGATGGTATTGCCCTGATGAGATTTTTCCTGGACCGCAACGAGAGCGGCGCTTTTGATAATGGGACCGATACGTTACTTGGCGATGTAACCACTCCCAATGGCATCGGCGAATATGTTCTTGCTACCAACGTTGGGCTGGATTGGGCAAATTCCGCCCAGATCGTTGCCGATGCGCTGGATTCCAACGGAGCCTGGTCACTATCGCCGACTCCAATTTTCCTGACGGTTGACAACAACATCGCGCCGGTCATCGGAACAACTACTCAGACTACCTATCGCAACCAGGCGGGCGAGCCTCAACTCAGAGTGACGGCCCTTGTTTCAGATATTACATTAATTCGTGCTGTGACGTTCTTTCTGGATATGGATTTAAACGCGCGGTGGACACCGAATGTAGATGTTTCACTGGAAACTGTTCTGTTCGGCGGCGCCAGCAACTTGAACATCCAACGCACCTATTCAACGGATCTCTTTGGCCGTCAGTCTGTTCCGGTCTACGTTGATGCAATGGACCAGGGTTTGAATTGGCGTGGCGCAACACTGATCGGGGCGGCAATCCAGCCCGCAGCGGCACAGGTGACAAGCCTGTGGATTGAAGAACTGTTCACTGATGTGTTCGAGGTGGTGGCCGATGCAATTAGTCCTGGTCAATATGGAGCGGCGAACACTGATATCGCTGAAGTGCAGTTTTTCATCGATCAAAATGGCAACAGAACGTTCGATGGGGCAGATCGAATTCTCGGAGGTCAGACTGCCTTCACAACACTCCCCAATGGAGAACGTCGGTTCACAGCCACTTTTGACCTCACTGCTGACCCGTGGAATCGCAGCGGAACTTTCGGAGCGGTGCTCACTGATGGCAGCGGCACCGTCTTCGGCACACAATTGTCGTCTACCAGATTCGCGCCTGTGCGGGCAACGCTGAGTGGGATACCGCGGATAAATTCAATTGTCACTGAAGTAGGAATCAACCCCGGCAACGGAACAACAACTTTTGCGACTCCCGGAACCGCCGTTCGTGTAACTGCATTCTGGAGCACCGCCAGCTTTGGCGGCCGCGCCGTTACGTTTTTCTTCGATCGAAATAACAATGGGCTGTGGGATCCGGCGGTTGATTTCGATCTCGGCTTCCGGTTCATCACTGGCACTTCGGGAATGGTGACCTTCACAAGTGCGGCGTTGCCGGCATCGGTGGTGGGCTTTGGCTCCATCGCGGCGGCGGTGCAAGACCTTTCTGGCCGCGGCGCAGACTCTTGGGGGTCGCCACGAACCGATTCAATCCGCCAGATTCGAGGACTGCCCGCAGTCAGCAACATCACCGCTCCCTCGTCCGCAGCCGCCAATTCCACAGTAAATTTCACTGCTCGTATCACTGACGACTACGGAGCACGGGCCGGCACAGCATTCCTGGATATCAATAACAACGGGTTCGATTCCTCTGATCGTAATATTACAACATTCAACCGAATCAGCGGCACAGCCAGAGATGGTGTCTGGCAGTTCAGCATGAATCTCTCAGGAATCGCGGCGGGAACATATACAATCTACGTCGCCGCAGTGGACTTCTATCGAGGACATGCCAGCCAGCCCGGTGGCGTCACCAATGGACTCTGGGGCCCGCGTATTGCGTTTACTCTTACGATTGTCTGACAGCGCGATCGCGCAGGTTATCTGAACTTCTGACCCGCAAAGCCCGCATGGGTGGTATCGGGGTACGAGAGATAACCTCCAAATGTGTGCCGCATTCGCATGTCTATTCATGCAGGCTCCGATTGATCAAAGTCTCGCGGCGATATTCCGCGCGAGATTCTGACATCCGGAGGCTCCTGAATGGTCCGTCGTTCCGTCGGTAGCGTGAATGTGAATACTCGAATCGACCGGAACCACAATCAGGCAGCACTCGAACACCTTGAAGGTCGTGTTCTGTGTTCAACCACCATTAGTGCAGTTGATGTGGGCGCGGTGCTGGCGGTTGCGGGGCAACCTGTCTCGATTTCAATCGAAGCTACTTAGCCATACGGCGTTCGTGCCGCGACCATCTTCCGCGATGTCAATGAAAACGGGCGATTTGATGCTGGTGTTGATCAGTCACTTGGAGATATCTTCGCGCCCAACGCGCAGGGTCGATTTGTCCGCAATGTCGTGCCCGGAAGCGACTGGGGACGCAACGTTCGGCTTGGTGTCAATGCGGTCGACAACGCCGGACAGTGGTCGAGCACGGGTGCTCGGCGCGTTGACCTTGCGGTCAATCAGCGGCCCACACTTCCGGCAGCGAGCCTTTCTGCATCGGTCCTGAACGAACGTGATCTGTTCTCCATCACCGTTCGCGCTGCAGATGACACTTCGATTCGCGCTGTGACAGCGTTCGTCGATCGCAATGGCGATGGACGCTGGACTGGCGGCACGGATATCTCTCTGGGAACTTCTTACGCAGTCAATGGCGCTGGGAATTTTGTCATCAACGCTTCCGCCAATCCTGCGTGGCATGTGTTGGGTGGCAGCGCGAGCATAGTGGTTGATGCGGTAGACACCGATGGCGCGTGGGTA
>SXOY01000095.1 GCA_005776545.1 Planctomycetia bacterium
GTGGCAATCTGACTTCCCTCCTGGAAGCGGTTTCAAAACCTCAACGACTCTCACTTCTTCATCCTGGAGGGAGGCGATCCATTCGTCTCTTGAAGCCGTTTCAACGGCTTTGCTCGCTAGTAGGCCACGGCTTCAGCCGTGTTTAGGACATATTGGACACCCGGATGTGGGGAATAAACCGGCGTGTAAATAGGGCCGATATTTGACAGTTGTGTCCCTGCAATGGGGCACGATTTGGAGCCCTCTTGACATGAGCACAAAGACAAGCCCATCAGAGAACACACCTGCGCATGCGGGCAAGCCACCCGCTCAGGTAAACCAAGAGTGGACCGAAGTCAATGACACTGCGTGGCAGTTGGTGGCAGCGCGAATGGTCCTTGGGGTGTGTGGAGGGGTGAGTGCGCTCGTTGTGTTTTCGTGGCTTATTGGCTGGGATTCGTTTCCGTTTGTGAATGATGGGCTACCGACGCTTAAGGTGAACACTGCCATTGGATTGATTCTGCTCTCGATCGCGGGCTGGATTCGCTCATCGGGACGATTTGGATGGGCATGGACAACGGCACTGTCGCTTTCAGCGGCGGCAATCGGACTGGCAACGGCTGCAGAAGTCGTTTGGCACGTTGATTATGGGATTGACAATCTGATTGCAATTGATGGAGGGAGTGTTGCAAGTGGCAGCATGCCAGGTCGAATGTCATTATCGAGCGCATGCGCACTTGCGTGCATGGGTATCGGGCTGAGTGTGATGCATGGGAAAGGAAAGTGGATCGGCATCGTTCTCACTGGAATTGGCGGATTAATTGGAGCACTGGCAACAGTCCATTTCTTCTCGCCAGATATGTTTGAATTCGAAAACACGTTTTATTCTGGCATCGGGTTTCAGACGGCGATGGTCATTGCGTTTCTCGCTTTAGGCCTTGTAATGGCGACGCGCGTAGAGAGACGCCTGAAGCAACATTGCGATCAAGACGCGATCCGGGGCCATTTGCGGCAGATCAGACCGATGATCGTTTCGGTGACTGCCGTTTTGCTGCTCGGTCTTGCGACTACCACGCTATTGGTCAATGAAAAGCGGCGTGTTGACAATCGGACATTGCGTGGGAGCTTTCTGGAGGTCTACAAACAAATTGAGCAAGAAGTTCATCACCGATTAGAGCAGCATGTGATGGGACTCTCGAGCATTCGAGGGCTATATGCCGCCAGCAAGAGCGTTGAGCGAATTGAATTTGATGCTTTCCTGAAGTCGCGAGAGCTTTCCAAGGAGTTTCCCGGAGCATTGGGAATCGGATTTGTAAAGCGTGCGAACAGAGATCAGCTTGAGGCATTTGTCACTGCGGAACGAGCGGATGATGCCCCGAGCTTCGAGATACGGGGCGACGATCAAACCTCTCAAGATCTACTGGTGATCACGCACATTTATCCTCGGACAGAGGCGTTGACCCAATGGGGCACAGAGATTGGCACGAACTCAGAACTCCGTCGGACCATTGAAATGGCGATCCAAACCGGAACCGCCACCATCAGTCAACGAACACACTTGGTGCATGATCATGAGTATCGCGAGGGCGTTGTGTATTTCATGCCGGTGTACAAGAACGGAACCAAACCGCAAACACCTGAGGAGCGAGGAAAAGCACTGCTTGGCCTGGTATATGTACCAGTCGTAGTAGATGCCGCACTTTCGCACATCATGGAGCCTGCCGCGGGCAAGTTGGAAGTAGAGATGTTCGATGGCGAGTCAACGACAGAGTCGCGCTTGCTTTTCGACTCAGATTCTGAAAACGGAGCGGGCGATGACGAAGCACAGGTGGCCGCCCTCTCCCACGCCCACTTTTCCACAACTGGGAAGATAACGGTTGCGAATCGGGACTTCACCACAGTCGTTCACAGCACTACGAGCTTTGAGGCCACTAAAGACCACATGGCATTAGCAGCAATGGCCGTAAGCGGCGTGCTTGTGAGCGTTCTAATGGCGGGAGTGGTTTGGACATTTGGCATGAGTCGCGGTCGAGCGATGGCACTTGCTGCACAGATGACTCAAGAGTTGCGAACAAGCGAAGCAATTGCTCGTGAACAGGCGATTGTCGCTAACAGGCTCGCGGAAATTGCCCGGCGTACCTCCAACGGAGTACTGATCCTGGATACACGCGGCAAGATCGAATGGCTGAACGACGGGTTTACTCGTAATACTGGCTACATACTTGACGAAGTAGCTGGAAAGTCTCCAAGCGAGTTCTTGCATGGCGCGTTGACAAATCAAACAACGGTTGCGACGCTTCAGGCGGCGATGGCGCGTGGAGACACGACACGGGTTGAACTGTTCAATTATGACAAGAATGGCAAGGCACACTTGTTGCAGATTGAGATGTCGCCACTACGGAATGGGACAGGAGTACTTACAGGTTTCATGACGATTGAGGCCGATGTAACAGAACAGCGCGCTGCTGAAATCAAGATGAAGGAGAGCGAAGCTCGGTTCCGCACCCTCGCGGATTCTGCGCCGATGATGGTCTGGACCGGTGGCACAGATGCGAAGTATGACTACTTCAATCGTCGCTGGCTTGACTTCAGAGGTCGGACATTGCAACAGGAACTTGGCGATGGTTGGGCTCAGGGGCTGCACCAGGATGACATTTATCAGTGTCTAGCAACATATATGAATGCGTTTGCCTCGAGAAAGCCGTTTGAAATGGAGTACAGGTTGAAGCGGCATGATGGCGAGTTCCGGACGATAATGGATCGAGGTGTGCCGCGGATTTCGGAGAATGGTGAGTTTCAGGGATTTGTGGGCGCGTGCACCGATGTGACGGAACTTCGCGATGCGCAGTTCAAAGCAGAAGCGGCGAGCAAATCGAAGAGCGCGTTCCTGGCAAACATGAGTCACGAGATCCGGACGCCGCTGACGGCGATACTTGGGTTTACGGAAGTGCTGAGGGATGAAGGCGATATCAAGCTGGCACCGGAGCATCGGATTCAGACGATTGAGACGATTCGCAGTGCGGGAACACACTTGCTGACGGTTATCAACGACATTCTTGACTTGTCGAAGATTGAAGCGGACAAGATGTCGGTGGAGAAAATTGAAACGGAGCTTGTGAACGTGTTGCATGAAGTCGAGAGCCTGATGCGGCAGCGGGCACACGGAAAGGGCGTGGCGGTCAAGACTGAGTTTGCATCACCGTTGCCGACGAAGATTATGAGCGATCCGACTCGATTGCGGCAGATACTCATGAACTTAATGGGGAATGCTGTCAAATTCACGGAGTCTGGAACGATTACGCTTCGCGCCGGAGTGGACATGCGGTTCGGGCAATCGTGGCTGGTGATTGATGTGAATGACACAGGCCTTGGAATGACCGCCGAGCAGGGAGCAAAGCTGTTCAAAGCGTTTGGTCAGGCCGATGACACGATGACTCGCAAGTTCGGCGGCACCGGACTTGGATTAACGATTTGTCAGCGTTTGGCCGGGTTACTTGGCGGCACAGTTTCGCTTGAACGCAGTGCACCTGGGGAAGGATCGTGTTTCCGTGTGGAGTTGCCGCTGACCATGGTCGAAGGGTGCGCGATGATCGAGCGGATGGACGCGATTCGGATTACCGACAAATGCCGGATTGCGGGCGATGCGGTCAAGCTAAATGGACACATATTGCTGGCGGAAGATGGGCTGGACAATCAGCGGTTGATTGCGTTCCATCTCCGAAAGGCCGGGGCGACAGTAGATATTGCGGACAATGGGAAGATCGCCTTGGAAAAGATTGAGAAAAGCATTACGGCAGGAACGCCGTATTCGATGCTGCTGACAGATATGCAAATGCCGGAAATGGATGGATATACACTGGCACGCACATTGAGGCAAAGCGGAAGCACGCTTGCCATTGTGGCATTGACAGCGCACGCGATGGCGGAAGACCGAGCGAAATGCACGAATGTCGGATGCGATGATTACGCGACCAAGCCGCTGGACAAGCAAAAATTGCTGGAGACATGTGCAATGTGGATGGGAAAGGAAAGCGGGAACACGATAAGAAAGGCGGCATAAGAGATAGGACAGTAGATCCGCGGAGAAGCAAGCCGCCAGAGGGAAACCTGAACAACTTGGCATCAAGGAAAGACCAAAGGCGAGACACAATCGCCACCTCGACGGAAGAACACATTTGAAGGGGCAGATCCATGACGATTTCAGAAACTCCAGAATGCCGGGCAATTGAGCAGACACACGCGACCGATGCCGCAGTGGTGCGAAAGCGACCGCCGTGGGTACTCATATCGCTGGCAATCTGCTCAACACTGACGCTTGTAGGAATCGTCGGGATAACGGCGAAGACAACCTCGACACTTGTCCATACTCATTACCCACAAGAACTGAGACTCAGAGAGTGCATCGCCGACATCACGTATCGCGACGAGGTGCTCACGATGTCGGCCTTGATGTATGCTTCGACTGGTGACGAGACTTGGCGAACAAGGTATGACGAGAGCCTCGAACCATTGGACAAGGCCATACATAGTGTTCGAGAAATGTCTCCAGTGCTATTTGATAAGGCGTTGGGAGAAGAAACAGATGCCGCGAATCAGGCTCTAATTGCGATTGAAACCGATGCGATGGA
>SXOY01000096.1 GCA_005776545.1 Planctomycetia bacterium
GCCCAGCCATCGCCCAGTTCCTGTTGCAGGGTCCGACCTCTGAACTCAAGCCAGCGCCGATTGAAGTAGTCATACTTTGCATCCGTCCCACCTGTCCAGACCATCATTGGTGCGGAATCCGCCAACGTGCGGAAACGGGCCTCGCTCTCTTTCGTTTTCTTTTCAGCAGCCCGCTGTTCGGTCACATCGGTCTCAATTGTCATGAAACCGCTCAGTGACCCCTTCGTATCTCGCAGCGGCGACATCTCAATTTGCAGCAAATGTGCCTTGCCACTCTTGTCATAATTGAATAACTCAACCCGTGTGCCCTCTCCCCGCGCCATCGCCGTCTGCAGCGTTGCAACCGTTGTTTGATTAGTCAATGCGCCATGCAAGAACTCGCTCGGGGACTTTCCAGCAACCTCCGGAAGCGTGTATCCAGTGTTGCGAGTAAACCCTTCGTTCAGCCATTCCACTTTTCCGCGTCCATCGAGAATCAAAACTCCGTTGGATGTACGTCGGGCAATTTCCGCCAGGCGTTCTGACAAAACCGCCTGCTCGCGGGCATTCGCTTCACTTGCCCGTAACTCCTGTGTCATCTGCGCCGCTAGCGCCATTGCTCGACCACGGCTCATTCCAAATGTCCACATGACGCCCGCCATCAACGCACTGACTAATACGCCGCACACTGCCATAGCCGCCAGTGCCATGTAACCCACTCCGGCCTCGAATACTTCGGTGCTGTGTGCAACCGTTGCGAATTCTCGGTGAGCGACCGTTAGTTTCCCGGTTTTGGAGAAAAGTGCTCGCGAAATAGCCTCCACTTGTGTTTCGTCCTGGCCCGCGCCGTTTTCAATGTCCGAATCGAAAAGCAACCCACTGACTGATGTGGGCTCGCTATCAAACAACTCCAACTCAATTTTGCCAGCTGCCGGTACCATGATGTGTGAAAGTGCGGCATCAACCACTACTGGCACATACACCAGCCCAAGCAGTGCTTTTTCACGTTCCTCGGGGGTCTGTGACTTCGTGCCGTTCTTGTACACTGGCATGAAGTACACAATTCCTTCGCGATACTCGTGGTCATGCACCAATGGAGTCCGCTGACTGATTGTGGGATTTCCCGTCCGGATCGCCAGTTCAATTGTTCTGCGAAGTTCTGGATTTGTCCCGATGTCGTGGCCCCACTGCGTGAGCACGTTGGTGCGCGGGTAGACATGGGTGATCACCATGAGATCCTTGGAAGCCTTATCGTCACCCCGTATCTCAAAACTCGGAGCATCGTCCGATCGTTCCGCCACCAGAAACGTCTCCAGCTGATCTCTCTGTGCACGCTTTACAAATCCGATTCCCAATGCCCCAGGAAACTCCATTGCCAGATCCTGCGATTTCAAGAAGGAATCAAATTCAATGCGCTCAACACTTTTGCTGGCGGCATACAACCCGCGAATACTCGAAAGCCCTAACACCTGTTGATTCAAGCGGTGCTGCGCTTCCTGTTCTATTCTGGCGCACACCTCAAGAAAACTAGCTTGCAAAGAGCGGTTGTCGACTCGCCGCTTTTCATTGACCAGGAGCGTGGTAGCCGCAAGCCCCAGCAGCAATACAGCCGTCACGGAAACGATCATTGGCCTGATGTGTTTCAGATGTGATCGAATTGCAGATCGTCGGGAGTCGGTCTGAAGGTGTCTTTCAACTCGCGTCGCCAATGCAAGCCCAAATGCTAGAAACATAATGACTATCGAGGTCTGAAATCCGATCCCAGAATAGAACATCTGCTCGAATTCACACATGGGTGGTGCAAAGAAATGCAGCATGGCCAAGGCCCCGACCAGTCCGCCAATTCCAACAATTCCCAGGCCGATCCACTTTCCTTTTCCGCGCATTACGCTCAATCCGATACCCATACATACCAAAGCGCAAGCAGTGGCTAATGACATCCTTCCAGGTGCGCCGCCGTTGGCGGTGCTTCCCATATCAAGCACCAGCAGATTGTCGATGCCAAAGTCGGCGTGCCACACTACTTCCGCGATTGTCGCCAGCCCAATCGAGGCGGCGGACAGCGAAAGTCCCGATGACCATCCCCACCCGCTTTTCCCCGATGACCGAACCCAGCCTGCAAGAGAAAGCAGTATCAACCCAATTGCAGTATTTACTTTAAGTGTCGGTAACCCGTCATTCACAAATGGAAATGAATTCCAGCCGATGAGCCATGAAAACAATACAAGGGCACTCACGCCTCCGCACACTCCAAGAACCAAGCGAGCAGCCACGAACTGCCATGCAGTGTCATTAACTCCCGTCCACTCCTGATTCGCCTGCGCTGGCAGCGTGTTCGCGCCCGGCGGCGTCTCCAAGGTGTTCGTGTTTGTGCTCATGTCAAAGGTGCTCCAAATCGTGCCCCATTGCAGGGACACAACTGGTAAATATCGGCCCTAATCCCGCGCCGATTAACACCCCACATTCGGGTGTCCAATATGTCCTAACCACGGCTGAAGCCGTGGCCTACTAGCGAGCAAAGCCGTTGAAACGGCTTCAAGAGACGAATGGATCGCCTCCCTCCAGGATGAAGAAGTGAGAGTCGTTGAGGTTTTGAAACCGCTTCCAGGAGGGAAGTCAGATTGCCAC
>SXOY01000008.1 GCA_005776545.1 Planctomycetia bacterium
AACCATCAGGCCGTCAGAGGCTTCAACGATCGCTTCGAGATTTGTGAGTGACTGCGGAGTTTCGATTTTTGCGATGACCGGAATCAGCGAGCCTTCGCCGTGCGGGTCGTTGGCTTTGTCAACCGGGCACATCGTGGCAAGTCGGTCTTTGAGTTCTGTGACTTCGCGTGCTTCACGCACAAAGCTGAGGGCTAGGAAGTCGAGACTGTTAGCAACAGCCCAGTCAACACATACCCAGTCCTGATCGGTGATTGCAGGGGCACTCAAGTGAGTCTGCGGGACATTGATACCCTTCTTGCTCGTCACTAAGCCACCCACCATGACGCGGCAGCGAAGTTCACCTTTTGCCGAGTTCTTTTCGGTGGCGATCATGCGGATGTTGCCATCGTTGATCAGAACTTTGTGGCCGACTTCTACTTCATCTACGAGTTTTTCGTACGCGAGCGGAAAAACTGGAGTCGGATGTTCTGGGTCGGCATTGTCGATGTAGGCAAGTTCGATTCCCTTTTTCAGGATCACATCGCACCCGGCGTGGGTCATGATCCCCGGATCAGGAACTTTGCCAACGCGGATCTTGGGGCCTTGAAGATCTCCCAGGACCGCCGTTGGGCGATTGAGTTCTTTCGCAACTTCACGAATGGTCTTGAGTCGCCGGCCGTGGCTCTCAAGATCGCCGTGCGAGAAGTTCAAACGGAAAATGCTGACACCAGAGCGGATCAGGCGGCGGACCATGTCGGGCGAATCGCTGGCCGGACCAATCGTTGCGACGATGGTCGCAAGTGTGGGGAGTAGTTCTTCGGTCTGGGTTGGAGTCGGATTGCCTGCCATAGACTGTCTTTATCGTTTATTTGGACCCGCAACTGAGAGCGATTATTGTGCCATTTCGCGTGTTCCAAGCTCAGTAATGCGTTTATAGGTGTTTCGGAAATATTCGACGTAGCCGATCTGCCAGCGCGTGATCTGTCCCGGGTCTTTCTTGGCTGCTTCTTTCCACGAGTCGAGAATCTTCTTGATATTTGCCTCACTGAACTCAATTTCGGTGCCATCTGCGAGTGTGTGTGTTGGCCATGAATAGAACAATGTTTCCATTTCGGCAAGTACCGCCTTTGAGAATCCAAGGTCTTTGCGGGCGTGACACAGACTCCGCCAGGCATCGCGCTGTTCATCGGCGGTATCGATTGCGAATGCGGCCATCATCGGTGCGATTGCATCGCGCCAGCCTTTGGGCTTGTTGGTTGTTGCCAAGTCGTACGGATTCACATGGTCGGTCAGGTTGTCCCAGTATTTCTTGTATATCTCGCGTCGAACTGGAAGGCGGCGTAAATTGTTTTCCAGAGGTCCTATCGCGCGGCCGTCTTGTGTTTTGGGGTTGGTTTTGCTGCGAGGGTCTTTTTGATGCGGGAAGTTCCACAAGGCCTGACCTTCATCGGAGAGCGTGTAGCGGATGAATTCGCGGGCGAGTTCTGGGTTCGGCCCGCCGCGGAGGAGCGATGCGGGGTCTGCATCTATATATACAGTGCCTTTGGGGTCGCAGTAGCCGACGCGCGATGTTGCGGGATCTTGTCCCGGCAGGGAAATCGATTCGGCCTGGTTGCGGCCGTAGAAATCGATTGCAAGCCCCATCGCTGCTTCGCCCGCACCGACGTCGATGGGCGGCTTGGTGGAAGAGTTTGTGAAGTAGCGAGTGTTGGCAGACATGTCTCGCAGTGCTTTCCAGCCACGGTCCCAACCGTATGCGGAGAGGATGGCATCAAAGGTTGTTGCTATCGAGCCTGATTGGCGAGGATCGGCGAGCGCGACCATTCCCGCGAGTTCGGGGCGGCCCAGGTCATCGAAACTGGTTGGTTCAGGGATTCCCATTTTCTTGCACAGGTCGCGGCTGTAGACAATTCCAAAACTGGAAAGCGCAGTGCCGATCCAGCATTGGTCAGGGTCGTAAAGCGTCTGAGCGCCGATCACGTTGTCGCCATACCACCCATCGAGTTCCTGTGGGGTGAAACCGGCGGAGATCGACATTGACATGGAAATATCTGGCTGTCCATCCGCCATCTTCACCGTCACACCTTTTTTGATTCGACCGTGATCGAAGCTGCCGCCGCCGAGGGCGAGATCGATGGGGATGGCACCGGGTTTACAACTGCCATCAGGTTTGATGTCACCGTTTTTGATTGCGGCGGTGTACTGAGCTTGTAGAGATTTCAGGATTTCGCTGGTGCCGCCGGGAGTGTTCCAGATGATGCGAGCTCGTTTGCCGGTCTTAGCGAAGTACCAAGATTCGAATCCCGCGCTGAACTCGTTACGAATCTGCATGACGTGCGGCGAGACAATGACAAGCAAGTCGGCATCGGTGTGAATCTTGCTCTGAGCTGGGCGCATGAGGAAAGGAACGCCCAAAATGAGCAACATCGCGGCCACGATGAATATGCGGATCGGCGTCATGGTGGGCAGTGTATTCTTCTGTTATGCCAAAGCACAATAACCGTCCTGTTGCACTTGTCACCGGGGCCGGATCGGGGATCGGGCTTGCCTGTGTCAAGTTGCTCGCATCTCGCGGGTTTGATCTGTGCCTTGTCGGTCGAAATGTGGAGAGACTGCGTGAGGCCGCGCCGGGGTTGGGGACAGAGTGCTTTGTGGTCGGGGCCGATGTTGCGAATGATGAACAGGTTGCGCGGCTGGCTGCATCGGTGCGGAGTCACTTTGGGCGGCTTGATGCGCTGGTGAACGGCGCGGGCAATGCGCCGATGGTGCCGATTGAGAAACACACGCCGCGGATTGTGAGAGATACGTTTGATGTAAATGCCATCGGGCCAGCGAATTTGATCAGTGCGCTTTGGCCGCTGCTGCGGGAGACTGCGGGGATGAATACGCGGGCGACGATTGTGAATATTTCGAGCATGTCGACGATTGATCCGTTCCCGGGCTTTTTGGCGTATGCGGGAGCGAAGGCGGCGATGAACCTGATGGTTCAAGTGGCGGCGAAGGAAGGAGAGCGGCTTGGCATCCGGGCGTTTGCGGTTGCGCCGGGAGCGGTTGAGACGCAGATGTTGCGATCGTTGTTTGATGTGAGTGCTCTTCCAAAGTCGAGAGCATTATCGCCGGATGCGGTGGCGAAGGTGATTGTCGCGTGCATTGCTGGAGAGCGTGACAGCGAGAATGGGAAAGTGATTCCGATTCCGAGTCCGTAGGGCATCAATTCGAGAATATCTCACACAACACATTCACAACTGTCTGTAACAAGTTTCTTTCTTTCATGCTCTTCTTCCTCTGTGACTCTGTGCCTCTGTGGCGATTCGCCGGGCCGAAAAAAACAACGACCCCAGGAACTATCCCGGGGCCGTCTTGGTTTGCAAGAGTGCTTCGATTTACGCCGCGATCTTGAACGACCCGGCGTTTGCGCCCGAGACGAACGAGCCGCCATCGGTGCCGAATTGCACGGTGATGGCATCGCTTGGGGTTCCCGAGCGAGTGCCTCTGAAGCCTTGAACGATATATTGTGCTCCATTACTCGCGGCTGTTGCGGGGCAGGTTGCATCGGTGAAGAAGCAGCGGCGCGATTCGCTGGTCGAGCCGCTTGCGCCGCCGATGCCGATAAACGCGGTCTGGCCGGGGAGTTTGCGTGAAATGGTGAAGAACGCGCCGCTGGATGCGGCCGACTCGGTCGCGTCCCACGAGAGCGTGATCGAGCCGTCTGGCTCAAGGCCGATCGAGAAGTTCGCGGGCTTTCCGGGCGCGGGCACGGGGACTGGCGTGGCGGGTCCTGGAATCTGTGCTTCGGAGTAAATCGCGGCGGGATTGCTCTGAATCTCGGCGAACGAGCGGATCTGATTGATCAATTCGCCCGTGATCGAGCGCATGTCAGTGATCGCCGCGGAGAGTGAGGTGGTCGCGGCTTTGCTTGCGAGCCGCGCGTTCTGTGCGATGTCGTAATTCGCGCGGGCGGAATCGGTTGCAATTTTCATTTGCAGGACGGTCGGTGCGGTCAATCCCACCGCAGTTGGGGCGGCCGTCCAGATCGGCCAGTGCAATTCGCAGAACTCAAGGGCTTCAAGCTGATTTTTCGGAAGGACGGGCATTTTTGAACTCCTGATCGAGGTGTATACATTCGCTCGCACATTGCACGCGAAGAGGTCCCACAAATGAGGTGTCAATAACCCCGGTCCCTCGTTCTATGTGTCGATCCAAGGCGCGCGGCACTTGAGCAACGCAGCAAAGTTCCAGAGAAAAATGTTCTTGTTGCCGAGATTCAGAGCGCAGACTCGCGTCTACGGAGCGCAGACGACCGTCTAAGAAGCGCAGACTCGCGTCTACAGAGCGCGGACGGGCGTCTACAGAGCGCGGACGGGCGTCTAAGAAGCGCAGACGGGCATCTAAGAAGCGCAGACGGGCGTCTAAGAAGCGCAGACTCGCGTCTACGGAGCGCAGATCGAGCGCGAAGGAGGGGCTAAACTTCTGAACGCGCACTAACTCGGCACATCCCCGCACACCGCGGCGGAACCCCAGTGAGGAATTGATCTTGAAAACTACCGTTCGCTCGCAATCCACTGCCATCGCTTTGCTTGTCGCGGCCTTCTTCACGGCGCAGCCAGGGTTGGGCCAGCCGGTTGCTGAGCCGCCGGCACAGAAAGTTATTACACCTGCACCACTTCCGCAGGACTTCCCCATCCCCGATGGTGCGCGGGCGACGCCACAGGATGCTGCGACGCTGAAGGCGTGGACGGAGCGATACCGCACGCATATTCATGTGGTAGCGGATGCGGCGACGATGGAAGGGCGTGCGCCGGGCAGCGATGGAATTGAAAGAGCCGCCGCGTATATAGAAGGACAGATCAAATTATTTGGACTCAAGCCCGCTTTTCCCGCCGCCGCCAAAGAGGGGGAAGAGGTGAGTGCGGATGCCGAGAAGATCAATTACCGCCAGCCATTTAAGCAAGGCGGCAAGCTGGTCGCGAGCGTGCAGAAATGTTCGGTGCAAGGCGGCAAGGAATTTGAAGCGGGGAAAGATTTTAACGCGATCGGACATTCTGGGTCCGCAGAACTTTCGGGTTCGCTTGTCTTTGCGGGATACTCGATTGACAACGGTGAGTCGGGGTATCAGTCCTATCCCGAAGGTGCGGACCTCACGGGAAAGATCGCGATCGTGCTGCGTTTTGAACCCATGGATGAGAACGGCAAGAGCCGGTGGCAGAAGGGTGAGGGCACGACGTGGTCTATGTATTCGGGGTTGGATCCAAAAGTCATCTCTGCGTTTGAGCACGGGGCCAGCGGCGTGATCGTTGTCAATCCACCGGGAGCGGCGGATGATCGCATCAATCGACTTGAGAATGTTGACTCGATGACGAGCCGCCGTCGCCAAAAAGGGCCGGTCATCATGATGACGATGGAAGCAGCGGATGAACTCATTAAGAAGGCTGATCCAGAAGGACGATCGCTGCTGGACCTTCGCAAGCTGGTTGATGAAGGCGGGCAGATCATTGACCTGCCAAATGCCACGGTGAATATCGCGACGAAGCTTGAACGCAATCCGATTTTGACGGACAACATCGTTGGAGTTCTTCCGGGGCGCGGAGCACTTGCGGATGAGTACATCGTGATTGGTAGTCACTACGACCACCTGGGAATTGGCAACTTCGGCTCGCGTGCTCCCAACTTAAAGGGTGCGATTCATGCGGGCGCGGATGACAACGCATCAGGTTCATCTGGCAATCTGTTGCTTGCAGAAGAGATTTCCAAGACGTATGCGGCGATAGCAAAAGAGCATCCTGATCAGCCGATGCGTTCAATCATGTTCCAGTGGTACAGTGCGGAAGAGTCGGGACTTATTGGATCAAAGTACTACACGAAGAACATGGCGGTTCCCGCTGAGAAGCACATGTTCATGCTCAATATGGACATGATTGGTCGCCTGCGGAAGGGGCAGCTTGAAGTGACGGGAACTGCGACGGCTGAGGGGCTGTATGAATGGGTGCAACCTTATTTTGCCCACAGCGGACTGAACATTGCTCAGAAATCTGGAGGCATGGGCCCATCGGATCACCAATCCTTCTTCCTTGCCAAAGTCCCTGTGCTCTTCTTCTTTACCGGCCTGCATGAGCAATACCACAAGCCGTCGGACCTGGTTGACACAATTAACTGCGAAGGTGCAGCAACTGTCTGCGACCTGGTTTACAGAATGGCCCTGGATCTGGCGGCGATGCCTAAGTCCATGGCACATGTTGATAACGATCAATCGCACAAATCTGAATCGCCAATGGTGGATCCGGGTGAAGATAAGCGGGCTGAGCAGATTGCGGATTCGCCACTGCCGCCGCCAGTTCGTAAAGCACGATTTGGGATTGCACCAGGAGACTATTCAGGTTCGGAGCCAGGCGTATTGGTAGGCGAGGTTTTCCCTGATACATCTGCCGCGGATGCGGGTATTAAGGCCAACGACATTCTTATCTCATGGAATGGAACAGCGATAAAGAACGTTGAAGAGTGGATGCCGCTTTTGGCTGCTGGCAAGGTTGGCGACAAGATCGTTATCGAGTTCAAACGCGGAACGGAGATCAAGACGGTTACAGCGACACTCAAGCCGCGGGCGGGGGAGAATTGAGGCGGGATCGCGTGAGTCGAACTGAAAGGTACAGGCACTAGGCATTTGGCACTAGGCACTAGGAAAATCCAGAGGCGCCGTGGAGCCTATTTGTTGCAACTTTGTTGGGGATTGCGAGTATCATCTATTGGAGACATTACATGAGACCTGTTACCGCCGCTTCGATTTTGCTCGCTATCTTGTTTTCGGTTGGCCAATCTGAGTCGGTGTATGCGGCGATTGATGATCCAGCGCCAACGACTCCGCCGCCAGGACGCAAACGGCCGAAGCCTCAGGCGCCGCCGACAGATCCGGCACCGACTGATCCCGCACCAACTCCAAACCCAGGCACTCCGACGGAACCGACACCTGCACCGGCCACGGCTCCCAAGACCACTGCGCCAAAGACTACTAGTAAACCCGCCGCGAAACCGGCTAAACCGGCTGCGCCGGCGGCCCCAGTTACGCCGCCGGTGGTTTCGAAGCAGATAGTTGAGCCGGGACCGTATGTGACGCGGTCGGACCCGCGCGAGTGGACATTTAGAGCGCAGGTCAATGTGCAGGCAGTTTCATGGGATGAAATTGTTACGGATCCGAGCACCGGGAAACAAGCGGCGGTTCCGAAGCACGAGAATTTTGTTTTCGAAAACCTTTGGGTGGTCTTTCCATTGATTCCACAAACGGCTACGAGTGTGCCGGTTGAGAACGGTTGGACAGGCAAGATGCGAATTGAAAATCGCGTTATTGCGGATGAGATTCAGGTAATCTCGAATCTTGCTTCTGGCACGCGGCTGGGCAAGCTGACTGCGAAGAATGAAGACGGTCGCACGATCAACTTTGAATATACGACCAAGATGACCAGCTACAAGACCAAACTCGATGAGGTCAAAGCTGCAGGAGTGTTGTGGCCCAAAGGTGATTGGCCGGCGCACGTGAAGTCCTGCTTTCAGGAGCAGTTGTTTCTCGATTCTTTCCCCGACAACAACACATCGGGAAGTAAACCGATGGACAAGGATGCCCTCAAGAACCTTGTGGACAATTGGCTGAGAGGCGCTGGAATTCGTGATCCGCACGATGTCAGCCCGGTTCAACTTGCCAAGTTTTTGACTGGAAGAGTCTCGGAGAATTTTCAACCTGCGGGTGATGGGCTAGGAATGTCGCGTAACGGACTGGTGCAGGGGATTGCGCTGCAGCCTATTCCATACACCATTCTTCGCGGGCGTGGCAGCGAGTTTGATATCACAAACCTGCTTGTGGCGGTGTTTCGTCAGGCGGGGTTGCCTGCGAGAATTGTGATTTCGCAGGAAGCAGCTGCGCAGGATGAAGGGTTCCTCGATGCTTCCAAGCAAGGGAGACTTCGCTCATGGGCTGAGTGGTGCCTCTTTGATGAGAATCTGGAAGAGAAGAAGGCGAGCATCAATTGGGTTCCTGCAGATGTCATTTCACTTCGCAAGGCAAGCACACGGGTGCCCGCGTTAGATAAGCCGTGGCGCGGTTTTGGATCACTTGAAGATTCGAACATCTGCGCCCCTTTTGCATTCCAATTTCACCCCCCTACGACGGTCCGCGCATACGGCACTCCGGGATTCTGGGGATGGATGATGACTCCGCGGCAGCCATCGAACGCGAGTCAGAGCATTCTCTTTGAAGCTTCAGTGACATCCCGCCGCTCTGGCGACCCAAAACCGGGAACAGACAAGCCGCAGCCCCCGAAGCGGAAACCATAACTTTACGACATGTTGTTTGTTCGACGTGGCTGATTGTATTACAGCCCAAGGGTGCCCGGGCACGCTGGGCTTGGTGGCATTTTTTAGAACCTTGCACCTTCAATGACAATTCCGTGAGAATTGTCGGACTTTTCCGTTTGCACAATAGACAAGTTCGTCGGATTCACCTGAACTGGAAACTGCTGCAACCTGCGGCGGCCCGGACGGGCGGCGGACTGGCCGTGCCTCGTCGGATGCTTAGTTACGAGGAAGGAAAGTGAGCAAGGACATGTTCCAACATTCTCGTCGGGGTCGTTTGAAGTTGCGTGAAATCGGAGTTGTTGCGTTGATGGCAGCGTGCGCTGGGGTTGCGCAGGCCGCGGTTACGATCAATGCTCCGACCAGTCATATCCCTACGGTGGGCGTCACTGGATTTACTGCGCCGTGGACGGGGACAGTGACACTTGCCCCAGATCCGATTGTGCAACTTGCGCCACCCGCAGCGGGGTCGACGTTTCGCAACACATTTACTGCGGACGTTGCAAACTACCCAGGCTGGACATGTGTCACAGGCGCGGGCTTGAACGGAACGGTGCAGATAGACCGTTATGAAGCTCGCAACCTTGGGAATCGCACTGGTGGCGCGGCGATGGTTGCAACCTATACACCTGCGAACGGAGAGAATGCCACGAATCTTCGATGGGTGCAGATGTTCACGACAACACTGTCAGGCACACATATCGATCCGTTTCCACGTAATTACAACTATCCGATGTATTACACTGAGGCAGAGCACGCGACATTTGGGATGCAGTTCCGTGATTTCCCCAGTGTCGGCCCCGTGGCGGACATGGCACCCTTCAATTACAGTGCACGGTTTGAGGTCTACCTGACGAGCGTTAATCTGAATACCAGGGTGATGACCGTGCATGATGGATGGCGATGGGGATACAACTTTGTTGTAGTTCCGACTCCTGGTTCACTGGGTCTTGCATGTGCAGGGATGCTGGTTGCGGTGCGGAGACGGAGATAAGAGAGGCACTTGGCACTAGGCATTAGGGACAAGCACAACACGTTGCAAATGCGGCCCCGATTTTGGAGTCGGGGCCGCTTTATTTGGTTGGGAGAGACTAGGAATCAAAGGCACACCGGCAGGAGTGCCGGTGGCACCCGGAAGCACTTCAGGAGCAATTGCAGCAGGAGCCACATGTTTGCGATGTGTTATAACTATACTTTGGTGCCCATTTGCCTACGCCGCCTTTGAGGAGGTCCAGGAGTGGCCATGTTGGGCAGAAATCGTCGCCGGGTCCGAAGAATGCGGCACCGGTGCGGACTATTTTGCCTTTGGGATTTTTGTGGAAGGCGCTTACGCCGGGGTAGAACTTTCCAGGTTGTTCTTCAAATCCCATGGCATGTGCGAAGCCGCCGCTGGGAACGCTGATCATGCGAAATGGCCAGTTACGTGAGGTTGCGAATTCGTGCTGCACTTGCGGCGAGTCTGGGGAGGAAAGGGCGAACGCAGCGCGATCGCAGAGATGACCGGCCAGGCCAGTGAATCCATCGGCCCACATGGTGCAATAGACACAGGCGCGACCCATGTTGTGAATCACGATCAGGTCACTCTTGTCACCAAACAACTCCGCGAGAGTGACGGGACCGGAGAGGGTGTCGAAGGAAATGTCTCCGGGAACAGTCTGGCCAAAGGTTGCACGGGTGACTTTGAGTTTTGCTGCTTTTGCAGCGACAACTTTTTTGTCGGCAGCTGCGATCTTTTTCCATGATATCGCGACTGACTTCCCTTTGATTTTAGGCTTGCTGGCAGGTTTGCGTTTTGTTCTTGGGGGCATATGGAGTCTCCTGTGATTACTTAGCAACCGATGCTGAAAGCTTGGACGAAATCGAGGTAATCGAAGAAGTCAATGACGGCATCCTGGTTGAAATCGGCGGCGGGTTCGTTGCCGGAGAATGCCTGTACAAAGTCGAGGTAGTCGAAGAAATCGACCACGGTGTCGCCATTGAAATCGGCGGGACATGATGCGCCTGCATCGCGGATTGTACATG